>CAYOHN010000005.1:0-20379 GCA_964403735.1 uncultured Spirochaetales bacterium
GCGCATCGTCCTCGTTCCGCACCCAGTCGGCGACGGACGCGGCCGCGCCGATCGGCGCCCACAGCGCGCGCAGTGCTCGATCTCGCACCAGCTGCGTCGCAGCCGGCGCGGGCCGCGGGATCCACGGCGGTGTCGCCTCGACCTTCTCCAGCGGCTCCGGCGTCAGCAGCACGCTCAGCAGATCGACGCCGGAGATGCCGTCCACCATGCAGTGGTGGACCTTCGAGACGCCGGCGACGCGATCGCCCTCGACCCCTTCGATCAGCCACATCTCCCACAGCGGCTTCCCCCGGTCGAGGTGCTGCGAGAAGATCCTGCCGACGGTGCGCTTCAGCAGCCGCTCGCCGCCGGGCTGCGGCAGGCGCGTGTGCCGCACGTGGTAGTGGATGTTGAAGCGCGCATCGTCGATCCAGATCGGGTGGCCTTCGACGGGGGTGTGCGCGATGCGCTGCCGGTAGCGCGGAATCCGGTGCAGACGCGACAGCACGTAGGCCTCGAAGCGCTCGAGATCGATGCCGCTGCCGGCCTCGGCGCCGAGCCGGCGCAGCGGGGCGGCGGGAAAGAGCTGCACGGCACCGACGTGCATCGGCGCGTTGCGGTTCTCGTAGAGCAGGAACGAGTGATCCTGCTGGGTCAGGCGGTCGTAGAAGAAGTCCGGCATGGCTCAGCTCACAGTGCGCAAATGGCCGTGAACTCGCGCTGCAGCGCGAGGACGACGTCGTGGAGATCCGGCAACCGATCCCAGTCCGAGTTGAGGCCCCAGAACAGCCGGCCGTCGTAGCTGAACAGCGCGATGCCGAGGCCCTGGTTCGCGAACAACGGGACCAGCGGATAGATCTCGGCGAGGCGTGCACCGAGCAGGTGCACCGGAACGCGCGGGCCCGGCACGTTGGTCACGACGATGTTGTACGCGAGCTGCTTCCCGGTGAGCCGCACGATCGCGCCGAGCAGCTCCTTCGACGTCCAGTCGCCGAGCTGTTCGAGCAGCTTGCCGCCGTGCACCTGCCGCGATGCCTTGAGCTTCGCCGTCGTCTCGATCACCTGCTGGTAGCGGCGCCGGCGATCGGGCTCCGCCACCGGCAGGTCCGCCAGCAGCATCGCGACGCGGTTCCCGAGCATCCCGTGCTCGTCAGCGGCGCGCACGTTCACCGGCACCTGCGCGCGGAACGTGAGATCGTCGACGCGCACCGCGCGCTGCGCGAGGAAGTGGCGCATCGCGCCGGCGACGCTGGCCAGCACGATGTCGTTGAGCGTGCCGCCAACCCGCTTGCGCACGTCCTTGGTTTCATCGATGCCCGTCTGGAACCAGTCGAAGCGGCGGTGCGGACCGATGTCGTCGTTGAGCGGGGTCTGCGACGCGCCGACGAGACCCGGCGTCAGAATCTCGCGCACGCCATCGAGGGCATCGCGCAGCGCGTGCACCGCCCGGTCCGGGTGCGCGAGTGCGTCGCGTCCGGCGCGCAGCGCGGCCAGCGGGAGCGCCGCGCGGCGCAGGGCCTCGTCGGCCAGCAGGGTCAGCGCCGACGGCGGCGTCCGCGCGAGCCACGGCCGCGGCGACGCGACGGCCAGCTCTTGGTCGGCCTCCTCCGCACGCAGCACCTCGGCCTCCGCCTCCGGATCCATCAGCGTCGCGAGCAGATCGACACCGGAGATGCCATCGATCATGCAGTGGTGCACCTTCGTGATCACCGCGAAACGCCCGCCGGACAGCCCCTCGACGAACCACATTTCCCACAGCGGCTTGTGTACGTCCAGCTTTTGAGACATCAGCCGGCCGTAGAGCCGCTTCAGCTGCCGCTCATCGCCCGGTTCGGGGAGTGACGTGTGCCGCAGGTGGTAGTCGAGCTGGAAGCGCGCGTCGTCCACCCACACCGGATGCCCGAGCACCGGCACGTACTCGAGGTGCTGGCGGAAGCGCTGGTTGCGCGTGATCGACGGACCGGCAACCCGGCGCACGCGCGCGAAGTCGATCCCGCCGTCCGGCCGGACCAGCTCGCCGCCGTCGAAGATCGCGAGCGCGCCCACGTGCATGTGCACGTTCTCGTTCTCGAGATCGAGGAACGTCGCATCGAGCGCGGACAAACGGTCGTAGTGTGAGTAGGGCATCGATTTCCGCCGCGTTTGCATGATACATCGAGCGCGGGTCGGAATGGAGACAAGAAATGCGCTGGCAAGCCCTTGTAGCGCGGCATCCGGCAACCGGAAATGTCGGCGATCCGACAGCATCGAGGCCGTGGGCCACTGGGCGGCGCGTTGGCGGAGCGGGACCCCGCGCTGCTACGAATGCTCGATGCCTCTGCTCCCTTCGCAACGCGCGCGCGGCGCGCTGCTCGGCCTTGCGTGCGGCGACGCCATCGGCACCACCGTGGAGTTCTCCGCGCGCGGGAGCTTCGCGCCGCTCACGGACCTCGTCGGCGGCGGCCCGTTCCGGTTGCGCCCGGGCGAATGGACCGATGACACCTCGATGGCGCTGTGCCTCGGCGACAGCCTGCTCGCGTGTCACGGCTTCGACCCGCGCGACCAGGCCGAGCGCTACTGCCGTTGGTGGCGCGAGGGGGAGTGGAGCAGCAACGGCCGCTGCTTCGACATCGGCAACACCGTCTCCGGCGCACTCGCCCGCTTCCGCGAGACCGGCGAACCCTTCGCCGGCTCTACGCACCCGCACAGCGCCGGCAACGGCTCGATCATGCGCCTCGCCCCCGTCGTCCTCTTCTACGCGCCCGAGCGCGACGCCGCCCTCTACTACGCCGCCGAGAGCTCGCGCACGACGCACGGTGCCGAGGAAGCCATCGACGCCTGCCGGCTGCTCGCCGCCGTGCTGCTCACCGCACTCGGCGGCGCCAGCCGCGATGAGGTGCTCGACGCCGGCCGCGCGCTCGCGAGCGAGCAAGCACTCGCGCCGAAGATCGCCGCCCTCGCCAAAGGCGCCTGGCGCGGCAAACCCGAGTCCGCCATCCGCGGCACCGGCTACGTCGTCGACTCGCTGGAAGCCGCCCTCTGGTGCTTCGCCGAGACCACGACCTACCGCGACGCCATCCTGCGCGCCGCCAACCTCGGCGACGACGCCGACACCACCGCCGCCGTCTGCGGCCAGATCGCCGGCGCGTTCTACGGCGAGCCCGGGATCCCGGCGAAGTGGCGGGAGCTTCTCGCGCGACGCGAGGAGATCGAGGCGATGGCGGATGCGCTGCATGCGGCGGGGGCGGATCGGGAATCCTGAGGAGCGCGAGTCGAAAACTAAATCTCGCACGGATCCAGGCGATTGATGCCTCGCGCGCTCATCCGCACTACCTTCCCCCGCCCCGACTAGAGAGCCATCGTCCGCGGGATTGATGGACCGGGAGACACACACGGAGGCGTGTGCCCGGTGGATCTGTGGCATGGATCGTTGGCGGAGTTCGTCCGGCGGGCAGACACGGGCGCCCTACCTGGTGACATGGCGGGGCAGTTCATCAAGCTCCATCGCCACCAGCCGCACGACGCGGAGCTGCGTAGCTGGCAGAATTCACTCTCTGCGCTGGCCTCGGCCTTCCGCCCGCTCGGCCGCCTCGACGTCGGGGTCGCCATCGGCTCCAGCGGCCCGCTCGATTCTGCCTCCATCGTACGGGACATGCCGCGTGCAGGTGCGGGGGTTGCGCTCGAATACCACCTTCCCCTCACCGGCAAGCGCGTCGACGTGATGATCACCGGCCGCAACGCATCGCACCGAGACTCCGCGCTCGTGCTCGAACTCAAGCAATGGTCCGACGTGCGTCTCGAGGACGAGTTCGCGACCAACGTGCTGCTCGGGACCGAAGAGCACGTGCACCCGTCCGAGCAGGCTTCCGACTATGCCGATTGGCTGCTGGACTATCACTCGGCCTTTACCTCGGATGACTTCTCGGCCATCCCCGCATCCTACTGCCACAACCTGACTCCGCCGATGGATGCCCCGCTGCGGGATCGTCGATTCGCAGACCTCCTCGAGCGCAGCCCCCTCTTCACCCACGGACAGGAAGACGCTCTCGCGGAGTTCGTAGGATCGCACGTCGGCGGGGGTGACGGCGTCCGGCTGCTCGATCGGCTGATCGGAGCGCACTTCCGCCCGAGTAAGCGCGTCCTCGAGACTCTCGAAGCCGTCCTCGAGTCCCGGGACGAGTGGCACCTGATCGACGAACAACGACTCGCATTCAATGCGATCCTCGACGAAGTCCGACGCCAGCAGACACGGACGGGTCGCGCTGCCATCCTGGTCCGCGGCGCACCCGGAACCGGGAAAACGGTCGTGGCCGTGCAACTCCTCGCGGCATGCCTACGCCTCGGATGGAAGGCCGCACATTCGACAGGAGGCAAGGCTTTCACGACCGCGCTGCGCAGTCGCTTCCGCGGCGCCAATAGTCTTTTCTTGTGGAATATGAATCTGAGGACCGCGCCGCCGCAGGGTCTGGACTTGCTCCTCGTCGACGAGGCGCATCGCGTCCGAAAGACCAGCGATCTGCGCTGGACCCCTCGCGCCGAGCGCGGGCAACGCTCGCAGACGGAGGAACTCATCGACGCCGCCAAGGTGGCAGTCTTCCTGCTGGACGAGAACCAGTTCGTCCGTCCGGACGAGGTCGGCTCGAGCGAACTCTTCCGTGCCGAGAGCAAGCGGAAAAGGGCACGCCTCAAGGAGTTCGATCTCGGCGTGCAGTTCCGCTGCGGAGGCTGCACGGAGTACGTCGCCTGGCTCGATTGGCTTCTCGGCTTCTCGGTCGAAAAACCCGAGCCGTGGAACGATCGCTATCACGTCGATCTCGTCGATTCTCCGGCGGAGCTGGAACGAATCCTCCCGGAGTCACGATTGGCGGGTGAGAGTGCGCGTCTCGTCGCTGGATTCTGCTGGAAGTGGAGCGACCCCTCGCAATCTGGCGAACTCGAACCCGACGTCGTCATCGACGACTGGCGGCGGCCGTGGAATCGAAAGGCCGCGAACAAGCCGTACAAGCCCTCTGAGCATCCCTACACCAAGTGGGCAGAAACGGAAGAAGGCGAAGCTCAGGTGGGCTGTATCTACAGCGCACAGGGCTTCGAGTTCACTCGGATCGGAGTCATCTGGGGACGTGATCTCGTCTGGCGCGGCGATCGTTGGATCGCCCAGCCGAACGAGTCCCAGGACAGACCCGTGAAGGCCGCGTCGGCGGACACGTTGACGCTGGTGCGGAATGCGTACCGGGTGCTGCTCACTCGTGGGCTCCGGGAAGCCAAGCTGCTCGTACTCGATGACGAGACGCGGCTCTACGTCGAAGAAAGCCTCGCGGGGATGCAGTCCTGAAGCGGTGACTCCCTTGCTCCGTTGCTGTGCCCGCCCGGAGCCTACCCCGCATCCAGCTCCGCATACCGCCGAAAGATCCCTTCCTCATTGAACGCCATCCGCCGTTCCGAGGCGAGGTACGCGGCGATGCGCGGGCGCGTGCGCACGCGTTCGCGGTGCGCCAGCAGCCGCGGCGTGTCGGGGCTCGCGCGCGCGAAGGTGCGCGGGAACGCGTATTCGAGACCTTCGAGCGCCTGGAACAGCGAGAGGTCCGCGTGGGTGATGGCGCTGCCCACGAGCCAGTCGTCACCGTGGTGCCGGAGCACGCGCTCGAAGTAGCCGAGGTAGCGCGGCATCCGCTCGGCGGTGAACTGCGCCGCGCGGCGCTTGGCCTCGGGCTTCTGGTCTTCGTAGTAGAGCGCGGCGCCGAGGGGGTGGTGGGTGTCGTGGGCTTCGTTCACGAGGTCCGCGAGCGTGAGCTGGAGCTCGAGCGCGTGCGCGGCGCCGGCTTCGTCGGCCGGCGTGAGGCCGTGGCGGCGGCCGAGGAAGTCGCAGATGGCGGCGGTCTGCGCGAGGACCAGATCGCCGTGCTGCAGGACGGGTGGCGCGAAGATGGGATGGCCCTCGTGCCGTCCCGCGTAGAAGGCGACGACCGCTTCGATGCCGCCGCCTTCCGCACTCGGTCTCCGCGCGACGTCGACGTACGGAGCGGCGGCCTCCTCGAGGACGAGGCGCACGAACTCGCCGCGGCCGGGGATGGTGGGCCAGTAGTAGAGTTGGTAGGGGGTGGGCATCGGGACCTCCTGCGATCAACGTAGTGCGATCTTGGAGATTGTCCTACGGCGCCGGATCCGAGCACGACACCACTGCGCGTGGCTCCGTGATACGATCCCGCCACGCGCGCGGGTGTTTCCTCGTCGCCGTCTCGTGGTCGTCCCATGCCGGTCCACTTCGTCCGCTGCACGGTGCTCGACTGCCCGCCCGCGGACGCAATCCGCCACGCCCGGAGCCCGCGCCTGCTCGCCTACGTCGCCGCGCCGTGGCTGCGCTTCGAGCCGGTGGATCCGCCCGCGCTTCCCGACGAATGGGCGCCCGGCGAGTACCGGGTGCGGAGGAAGCTGTTCGGCGCGATTCCGGTGGGCATGCATTCGATCCGGATCCGCGCCGTCGAACAGCGCGGGGAGCGGCTGCTGGTGCACGATCTCGGCAGCAGCAAACGGATCTCGATCTGGGACCACAGCATCGAGATCTCGCCGACCGGCGACGGCCGCACCCGCTACTGCGATCGCGTCTCGATCGAGGCCGGCTGGCGCACGCCGTTCGTCGGCTGGTTCGCGAAACGCTTCTTCGCGCACCGCCAACGCCGTTGGCGGCGGCTCCTCAGCCGTCAACCAGGGGACCGGGTTCGTTCGTCAACTTTTCCCCCATCCGGGGAAAAAGTTGACGAACGAACCCGGCCCCCTGGTTGACGGCGCTTCGCGAGGGCGGCGAGGGCGGCGAGGGCGAGCGCACCGGAGCTGGCGGCGCCGGGCTCCGGGAGCACGGTGCCGGTCAGGCTTTGCAGCGTCATGTCCTTGGGCAGAATCCCGTCCTCGTTGATCTGAGCGACGACGAGCTCGACGTCCGCAAGATCGAAGTCGATCTCCGGGAAGTCGGCTTCGATGCCGCCCGGAAGGTCCACGATGATCAAGATGTCGGGATTGTTGGCGCCGGCGAAGCTGACGAAGAGTTGGAAGCGATTCGTCGGACTCGACAGCATCGAGATGAACGCCTCGACGTCGGTCTGTGACACCCCGTCGATGCGCAGGTCCGAAGTCTCGATCAGGCTGGCGAGGTCCTCGCCGCCCAGCAGCGTCGGATCCGTCAGTACGCCGGTGTACTGGATTTCGGCCAGGCCGAACGACGTACCGGTCTCCTCGATCGTCGCCGCGAAGGCGTACTCGGTGACGGCCTGCGCCGGACCGGGCATTGCGGCCAGCAGCGACATCCCAGCGACGACGGGAAGGAAGATTCGGTGAGACATGGGGCTCCATGGCGCGTAGGCGCGTGTCTCGGGCGTCGAGACAAGCGAGAGAGTACCGCGGCGGACCGGCGCTGGCCGCAAGCCGGCGGACGGCCTATCTCTCCCGCCCGCATGGGGCTGTCGATCGATCAGGAGCGCTTCGGCGACGGGGACTACCGGCGGTTCGCCGAGCGGCTCCGGGAGCAGCTCGCCGCGCTGGAGCTGCTGCTCGCGCGGCCGGGCTTCGGCGAAGGTCCGGTGACGATCGGCGCCGAGGTGGAGCTGTCGCTGGTCGACGCGGCGTGGCGGCCGTTGCCGGCGAACCAAGCCGTGCTTGCCGATACCGCCGATCCACGGCTCACCATCGAGCTCGATCGCTTCAACCTCGAGTGCAACAGCCGGCCGGTGTTGCTGGCGGGGCGGCCGTTCGAGGCGCTGGACGCGGATCTGACGGATGCGCTGGGCGGCATCGAGACCGCGGCGCGCCGGTACGGCGGCCGGCCCCTGTTGGTGGGCATCCTGCCGACGGTGCAGACCGGCGACCTCGGCCCGGAGATGATGAGCGACAGCCCGCGCTTCCGCGCGCTGTCGGACGGGATCCGCCGGCTGCGCGAGCGCGACTTCGTGCTCTGCATCGACGGCGAGGATCCGCTGACCACACGCTGCGAGGACGTGACGGCGGAAGGCGCCGGGACGTCGTTGCAGTTGCACCTGCGCGTCCCGCCGGCGGCGTTCGCGGCGACGCACGCAGCGGCGCAGATCGCGACGGCGCCGGCGCTCGCGGTCGCCGGGAACTCGCCGCTGTTCCTCGGCCACCGGCTGTGGGAAGAGACGCGTGTCGCGCTGTTCAAGCAGGCCGTCGACGAACGCGGGGAGCCCTCGGACTCGTGGCGAGCGCCGGCCCGCGTCTCGTTCGGCAACGGCTGGGTTCGGCAGGGTGCGCACGAGCTGTTCGCGGAGGGCGTGGCGCTGCACCCGCCGCTGCTCCCGATCAGCGGGGTCGAGGACGCCCTCGCCATCGCGCGCGCCGGCGGCATGCCGAAGCTCGCCGAGCTGCGACTGCACCACGGAACGGTGTGGCGCTGGAATCGCGCGATCTATGATTCCGACGCCGGCGGGCATGTGCGCGTGGAGCTGCGCGCGCTGCCATCGGGACCGACGCGCGCGGACATGCTCGCCAACGCGTCGTTCCTGCTGGGCCTGACGCTGGCGCTACGCGACGAGACGCAGTGGATGCTGCCGGCGTTCCCGTTCGACTACGCGCACCAGAACTTCTACCGCGCGGCGCAGTTCGGCCTCGACGCGGAGCTGCTGTGGCCGACGCGCGAGACGCCGTCGCCGCAGCCGGTGCGCGCTGCCGAGCTCGTGAAACGGCTCCTCGACGTGGCGCACGAAGGCCTGGTCAGTGCCGGCGTGGACGACGACGAAGCCGGGCGCCGGCTGGCGATCGTGGCGGCACGGGTGGCGAGCGGACAGACGGGCGCGCGCTGGCTGCGCCGGCAACTCGCGCGGCTCGAACGCGGATCCTCGCGCGAGGAAGCGCTGCCGGCGCTCGTCGAGCTGTATCACGCCGAGGCGTCCAGCGAGCGTCCCGTACACGAGTGGCCGGACGTGCCGTGACGGAGGCGCGCGTCCGCATCCTCGAGGCCCCGCGCCCCGACGAGATCGGCGACACGCCGGAGGCGTTCCTCGCGTGGCTCGGCGGGCCGGCCGTGCTGCGCGTGCCGGGGCGAGATCGCAGCCGCGCGCGGGGGCTCTCGACACTGCTGCACGGCAACGAGCCGTCGGGCCTGCGCGCGCTGCACGCGTGGCTGCGGCGCGGCATCGAACCCGCCGTCGATCTCGTGTGCTTCGTCGGTGCGGTGGCAGCGGCGCGGCAGGCACCGGGATTTGCCCATCGCATGCTGCCGGGCCGCCCCGATCTGAACCGCTGCTTCCTACCGCCGTTTGCGGGCATGGAGGGCGAGATCGCCGGCGAGGCACTGCGCCTGCTGCGAGAAGCCGGCTGCGACGCGCTGGTGGACCTTCACAACAACACGGGACACAACCCCGCGTATGGCGTCGCCACCGGCACCGATGCCGCGCGCATGAATCTGACCGGGCTGTTCGGAGAGCGGCTGATCGCCAGCGATCTGCGCCTCGGAACGCTGATCGAAGCCACCAGCGCCGACTTCCCGAGCATCACGATCGAGTGTGGACGCGCCGGCGACCCGGCCGCCGATGCCTGCGCCGCGGCCGGGCTCGCGCGCTACGCCGCGCTCGATCGGATCGAGACGCGCCGCGTGCTGCCCCCCTCGATGGCGATCCTCGAGCGCCCGGTGCGGGTGTCCGCGCGCCCAGAGGTCCGGCTCGCGTTCAGCGATGCGCCGGTCGCCGGTGCCGATCTCACGCTGGCCGGCGACCTCGATCGCCACAACTTCCAGTTGTTGATGCCCGGCGCACCGGTGGGCTGGGTCGCGGATCCGGATCGCTGGCCGCTCACGGCCTCGGGCGCCGACGAATGCGAGGTCTCCCGGGAGTGGTTCGTACTGCGCGGCAGTCTGCTCGAAACGCGCCGCGCCGGCGTCCCGATCATGATGACGGTGGATCCGGCCGTCGCGAAGAGCGACTGTCTCTTCTACCTGGTGCGGCCGCGCGAACACATCTTGGAGCCCGAGTAGGAAGCGCCGAACGATGACCGCCGCACGAACCCCCTCCCGCGTCGAACGAGCGCTCGCGCCGTTCTTCCGCGACATGGGGCTGTGGCCGGTGACCATCGTCGTCGTCGCGCATCTGGTGCTGGCGATCGCCGTGCTGCTGCTGGAGATCTGGCGCGGCCCGGGCGACTTCGCGATCGCG
This sequence comes from uncultured Spirochaetales bacterium, assembly GCA_964403735.1. Taxonomy (GTDB): domain Bacteria; phylum Myxococcota_A; class UBA9160; order UBA9160; family PR03; genus CAADGG01. The sequence goes on from CAYOHN010000005.1 coordinate 10,110, forward strand.
GGCTTGGTGGTGGTCGCGCTCGTGAGCATCGCGGCGCTCGGCCACGACGTCGCCCGCCGCCACTTCGGCGCACTCGGCGCCACGGTGCTGGGCAGCTGGCTCGCCGGGACGCTCTCGGCGTGGGCCGCGAATCACTGGGGGCTCTACTGAACACCCGCGGCCGCGAAGCCCCCTCCGCACGTCCGTCCGAGTCGGAGCGACGCGGCGCGTGATCGGCGCCGGGAGTGGACGATCGCGTCGGCTAGGCTCCGCCTTCCAACGGGGGGCACGACTGCGTGGATCCGCTTTCCCAGGGAGTCATCGGTGCGATCGCCACGCAGAGTGTGGCGCGACGCGCGGAGCTGCGCGCGGCGAGCGTCGCGGGCTTCGCGGCCGGCCTGCTGCCCGATGTCGACGTATTCATCCGCTCCGCGCAGGATCCCCTGCTTTTCCTCGATTACCACCGTCACTTCACGCACGCGTTGGCGTTTGTACCGGTCGGCGGTGCGATCGCCGCGCTGCTGCTGTGGCCGGTGCTGCGCCGCTGGCTCCCTCCGCGCCGCCTCGTTCTGTTCTGCGTGCTCGGCTACTCGACGCATGGTCTGCTAGACGCGTGCACGACGTACGGCACACAGCTTCTATGGCCATTCTCGGATCGGCGCATCGCCTGGAACGTCGTGTCGGTCGTCGATCCCGGTTTCACGTTGCCGATCCTCGCGCTGATGGGCATCGCACTGCTGCGGAGTTCGCCGCACTGGGGCCGGGCGGCGGTGGTGCTCGCGCTCGCGTACCTGAGCCTCGGGTGGGTGCAGCGCGAGCGCGCCGAGGGGTTGTTGGCCCGCGTCGCCGCGGATCACGGTGCGGCGATCGAGCGCGGCGGCGCCAAGCCGACGTTCGGCAACCTGCTGCTGTGGCGCGGCGTCTGGCAGAGCGGCGACACGCTGCACGTAGTGGCGCTGCGACCGGGCCTCCTCGGACCCGATCGCGTGAGCCCCGTCGCGATGGCGCCGCGCTTCGTCCCGGACCGCGACGTCCCGATGCTGCGAGCCGATGATCGCCAGACTCGCGACATCGCGCGCTTCGAGCATTTCTCGGCGGGCTGGCTGGTCCGCTTGCCCGCCGACCACGGCGTTCTGATCGGCGACCTGCGGTACGCGCTGCTGCCGGACCGCATCGATCCGCTCTGGGCCATCCGGCTGGACCTCGAGCGTCCACACGAGCATGTTGCCTACGTGACCCAGCGCCAGGTCGTCCCGGGCCTGCTGCAACGTTTCGCGTGCATGGTCCAGGGCGCATGTCTCGCGCCGCTGACACGCTGAGGCCCGATTCGCAAGCACCGCGGTACTGGTGTCATGCTGTGCGTGGATGGTTCCGGTGTCTCTGCCGAGCGGCGACGAGCGAGAATGGCTCGAAGCTTCGGCTCCGGTTGGTCGGGCGCTGGCCGAGCCGCTGTGCGCGACGAATCTCGGTCATGACTCCTGCGCCGCGCTCCACGGCGTCTGGCAGGATCGGCGCCGGGCTCGGACTCGCGGCGACGCCGCATCGCCATGCCGGGTTCTTCTCGCGCTTCCTCGCTCGCGGCGAGCCGTCGCGACGAGGGTGACGGGTTCTGGTCTGAGCTGCGATGCAACGCAGCTCGACGAGCCCCCGGCCGCCGGCGCAACGCGTAGCCGCGTAGAGTCGGTCCGCGAGCCCGAGACGACGGAAACGGCGGGCTGAGTAGGATCGATCGACGAAATGTCCCCGTCTCGGTGCCGGTTGCGCTCGGGTCTCCCAGTCGGCAACTCTCCCGGCGCCGTGTCGTTGCAGATCCATCCCCGCACCCCTCGCGACCGCAGGCGCTCGCACGCTGCGGCGCTCTATCGTCGGCTGCTGATCGGCCGTCCGTTCGTCGGGGTCACCGGTATCGTGGGGAAGGCGACGACGGCGAAGCTGATTGGCGACGTGCTCGCGGCGCTCGGACCGGGTCAGGCGAGCGGCCTCGGTAGCAACACCGGACCACGGATCCCGCACGCGGTCCTCGGAACGCGCCCACTGCACCGCTTCTGTGTGCAGGAGATCAGCGGACACCGACCCGGCGCGCTCGATGCGCCGCTCGCGATCTTCCGGCCGAACATCGGCGTCGTGACCTGGGTGGGGATGGAACACGGGAAGGCGCTGGGGGCTCCGACCGAGATCGCCGAAGAGCTGTCCAAGATGGTCGCCTGTCTTCCCGCGAGCGGCCGTGCCGTGTTGAACGCCGACGACGCGGCGGTGCTCGCGATGGCCAAGAGGACGCGCGCTCGTGTCGTGACCTTCGGACGTTCTCCGCAGGCGGAGGTTCGCGGGATCGACATCCACTCCGCGTTTCCGAAGCGGCTCGCGATGACCGTCCAGCACCGGGGTCGGTCGCTCGCGCTGCGCACGCGCCTCGTCGGAGAGCACATGGCGTACCCGGCGCTCGCCGCGATCGCCGTGGGACTCGGCTGCGGCGTATCGCTGCGCGAGTGCGTCCGGCGGCTCCAAGGCGCTGTGGGGCACCGGCATTGCCTGACCGCGCATCCGGTGCCTTCTGGCGCCACCTTTCTACTCGATACCCACGAGGCGCCTCTCTGGACGATCGAGGCGAGCCTGCGCGTTCTGGAACAGGCGCGGGCGCGGCGCAAGGTCGCGGTGATCGGGACGCTGGCGGATTCGCGGGGATCCGCGTCCCGGCACTATCGCGCCGTGGCGCAACGGGCGCTCGAGGTCGCCGATCGCGTCTACTTCGTCGGCCCGGCAGCGCAGCGCGCGCGCGCGGAGTTGCCGATCCCGAGCCGCCGGGAGCTGCGGCTCTTCGCCACAGTACTCGAGCTACACACGTTCCTGCAGGGCCAGCTGGGGCCGGGCGACCTGATGCTGGTGAAGGGCTCGCACAGCGATCATCTCGAGCGCCTGCTCGATGCGCGGATCAGTCCGCACGCCTGCTGGCTCGAGCGCTGCCGCCAGCCCCACGCCTGCATGGACTGCAAGAGGCGCTTCGTCCGCGCCCTTCCCGCGCCGGCAACGGCGCCGCTGACGCCGTAGACTGAGCCCTCCATCACAGGAGGGAGCCGGCGTGCCGGGATCCGCGAGCCGCATCGAGACCGCGCACGGCCAACTCTGCTACGTCGACAGCGGCGGGCCGGAGCTAGCCGTGCTCTTCGTCCACGGCAACTCTTCGGCCAAGGAAATTTTTGCCAAGCAGTTCGCGAGCGAGCGCTTCGCGCGCTACCGGCGGATCGCCTTCGACCTGCCCGGGCACGGCGAGAGCGCGGACGCGAAGGAGCCCGAGCGCACGTACTCGATCCACGGCTTCGCCGATGCCGCGATGGCGCTGCTCGAAGGACTCGGCATCGAACGCGCGATTGTCGTCGGTTGGTCGCTCGGCGGACACGTCGCGCTCGAGCTGATGGCGCGCTGGCCGGGAACCGTCGCCGCCTGCATCATCGGCGCGCCGCCGGCAGGCGCCGCCGACGCCGCCCGGGCATTCCGTCCGTCCCCGCACATGGCGCTGACGTTCCAGGAGTCCTTCCGCGACGAGGAAGCCCGTGCCTACGCGCACGAGGCGATCGGCGCGCACATGCCGCTCGAGCCGTGGATGCTCGCGGCGTGCCGCCGAGCCGACGGTCGCTTCCGCCGCCTGATGATGGAATCCGCCCTGGCGGGTCGCGATCTCGACGGACGCGGGATCGCCGAAACGTCGACGCTGCCGCTCGCGGTCGTCTGCGGCGAGAACGATCCCTTCGTCGAGCCGACCTACCTGGAGTCGCTCGCGTACCGCCAGCTCTGGGACGGCAGGGCCCACATCCTCGAAGGGCTCGGACACGCGCCGTTCTGGGAGGCGCCCGAGCGCTTCGACCCGCTGCTCGCCCGGTTCCTCGACGACGTGCGCGCGAGGACGTGAGCCACACCTGCCCTGCGGTCTCTCAGCCGTAGTGCTCGCGATAGCGAGCAGCGCCGTCGCGCACCACGCGCACGGCCTCCTCGCGATCGATGCGATCTCCCACCTCTGCATCCTTGTGTTCGAGGGTCTTGTACGTAGGCGTTCTTCTCGCCGCGCGGGATCTCGATCACCGCCGGAAACTCGGCGAGCGCCGAATCCTCGGGCAGGGCGACGTCGTGCCAGGGGTGGGCCATGGTCTCCTCCTCTCGAGCGCGCCGTGGCCCGTCACCCCGTCGCGACGCGCCCAGCATCCGCGTGCCCGCGGCGATTCTCACCCCGCACGAACGCCAGGAAGCGCTCGATCCCGTTGCGGACGAGCTGGCTGCGGATCGACGGGAACAGCTCGAAGGCGTGCTGGGCACCCGGAATCTCGGCGAATGCCACCGGCGAGCGGGAACGCTCGCGCAGCACCTTCACGAACGCGCGCGCTTCTTCGGGCGGAACAAGCGTATCGGCCGCGCCGTGCACCACGAAGAACGGAGGTGCATCCGGACCGACGCGATGGAGCGGCGACGCCTTCTCGAAGGCCTTCGGATCCTCCTCGAGCGTCGTCTTCATGACGTGTCGTTCGAGCATCGGCAGCAGCTGGTCGTGGTGCCACGTGCTCCCCGGGTGCGCGAAGTCGTAGACACCGTAGATCGGCACGCAGGCCTGCACGGTGGTATCCGCGTCCTCGAAGCCGGGTTGGTACTCCGGATCTCCGGCCGTGAGCGCGAGCAGCGCCGCGAGATGTCCTCCGGCGGATCCTCCGCTGACAGCGACGAAGCCGGGATCGGCGCCGTACTCGGAAGCGTGCTCGCGCAGCCACGCGAGTGCGCGCTTGAGATCCACCAGGTGGTCCGGAAACGTCGCGTGCGGCGAGAGTCGGTAGTTCACGTTCACGCACACCCAGCCGCGCGAGGCCAGGTGCGCCATCAGCGGAAGCCCCTGCGTGTCCTTGGTGCCGATCATCCAGCCGCCGCCGTGCACATAGAAGAACACCGGCAGCGGCTCGCTCGGGGCAGAGACGGGGCGATAAAGGTCGAGACGCAGATTCATCGCCGACGCGCGCCCGTAGCGGATGTCGCGGATCCGCTCGACGCCGGGATGACGGATCGGGAATGGCACCAGAATCGTCCGCCAGTCGAGACCGGACGCGAGTCGCGCGCGGGGATCCGCGTCGATCCGCGCCGCGTAGTCCCGTCCGATCCCGTCCTCGAGCGCCCGCTCGACGCCCCGTCCGGCCTCGAAGCCGCGCAGCGTGTGAAACGCCAGCGCCGCCCACGAGACGACGGCGATGCCGAGCCCGAGCCACCCGGGCCAGGCCTCGAGCGCGCCGAGCGCGACGAACCCCGCCGTGGCGACGGCCTGCCAGAAGATGTGGTGGAGCGCGAGCTCGCCGGTGAGCCAGCCCAGGAAGAACGACACCGCAGAGAGACGCGCGCCCGCACGGATCGGCCGGAAGACGTTCCAGACGAGGCCGGCGCCGGCGAGACAGACGAGCAGGAAGAGCCACGAGACCATCGGATCCTCCTTTCCTGCGTCCGATCCGCCGGAACGTTAGCGCGCGCGCCGCTCAGCGTGACCCGAGTCGGAACAGATACGCTTCGTCCACCTTCTCGTTGCGCGGGCGGCGGTCGTACTTCTCTTCATAGGCGTCGCTGAAGCGATCGAACTCATCCTGCGTCTCGACACGCGCAGCGGTGAGCTCGTAGATCGTGTCCCCGACGCGCAACCGCACGTTCGGGTCGGCCTCCATGTGCTCGACCCACTCGCTGCGATTGGCGCCGGCGTGGACGTAGAGGTGCTCGCCGAGCGCGATCACCCAGATGTTCACCGAGTAGGGGTCGGCGGGGCGCGTCTCGAGCTGGATCGTCTTCACTTCGTCCGTGAATGCCCAGCTCTCGGGAGTCGGTGCAATCGAGCCCTCGAGCGCCCCTCCGGGCAACAGAACGAAGGGCCCGTTGCACGCCGCGATCGGCGCGGCCAGCAGACCGGCGAGGAGGAGGAACACGAGAGGCTTGCGCATGGAGTTCTCCGTTCGACGGGACTCTACAGCAGGCGGTGGCCGATCGCGGAGACCCGTCGATTTGCCCACGTCCAGCGTCTTGCTGTCGGCATCCAGCAATGCATAGCTCCCCATCTCGTAGGCACTGTCGTGCCGTGTTTGCGTCGACACGGTCGATCTCCGATCGACTCATTGCCTTCTTCCGGGCTTTCTCCGAACCATTCGGACCCCGGCGGCGTCCGCGCACCGCCGGAGACTTTTCGGTAGCCCCGTCGAGCGCTCTCGCTCGCCGCGATGGCGTCGAGACGCTCCATGGTGTCGGAGGACTCCGTAGAGAACTCCTCCATCACGGTGCGCGTCGATTGCACGGGGTTCCGCGAGCCCACGATCTGGCCCACCAATTATCGGGCCCACGAATTGGTTGGGGAGCCGGGTGTGCAGGGCGATCAGCGCTCCCGGTGCGGACCGCGGGTGCCCGGCGCGGGCGGATCCACGGGGCCGCCGGCGAAGCACTGGGCGATGGCCATCCAGGCCGTCGCCACCGGGCCGCACACGTCGAGGGCGGTGTCGGCGACGTTGCGCCCCTGGGTCACCACGTGGCAGAAGTCGACCGCGTCGCCGCGCACGCACTCGCTCTCGCTCGGCTCCCCCCACTCCCAGATCGCGCCGGAGGGCGCCACGAGGCGGACGTAGGGCGGCGGACCGGGCGGCGGCTGTCCGCGGTTCGCGAACGTCCAGCCGAAGGTCTTCACTCCGATCGTGGCGACGTGCTTCAGGCGATCGCTGTGGCTGCGGGGGGCACCGACCCGGTCGTAGATTTCCTGCCCGTGCGCCCAGGTCTCCATGAGCCGCGCCGTGGTGAACATGACGACGCCCATGTCGGGGCCGAACCAGGGCAGGCGATCGCGCGGGTCGCGCGCGCCCAGGGCGTCGGCCAGGTCGTGAGCCGCATGGCGCCACGCCGAAAGCAGCGCCGAGGCGTCGAGGCCCGCGAAGCGCTCGCGCGCCAGCTCCTGGTTCGTGCGGCCCGCGCCGATCGCCTGGATGAGCGCCTTGCGCTCGGGCGCGAAGGCCGCCTCGCCGGCCAGCGAGCAGCGCGACACGAGATCGAAGTAGTGCAGGTGCGCGACCACGTCCCAGGGCGTCCAGCCCAGGAAGCGGGTCTCGCGCTCCCAGTCGGCGGGTGCGAGCGTGGTGAGGAAGGCGTGGAGGGCGTCCACCTCGTCGCGGAAGTCGGTGGCCACCGCGAGCACGACTAGTCGCCCTCTCCCGCCCAGGGCGGCCGCTCGCGCTTCAGGAAGGCCTTCATCCCGGCGGCGGCCTCCTCGCTCGCGAACAGGCGCGCCGAGAGCTCGCCGGCCCAGGCGAAGGCCTCGGCCGGGTCGCGGCCGGGTACGTCGTAGATCAGTCGCTTGGCATGGCCCAGCGCCTCGGGCCCGCCCAGGCGCAGATCGGCGAGCACCTCATCGACTGCGGCGTCGATCTCGGCCGCGGGCACGGCGCGTTGGATCAGGCCGAGTTCGGCGGCGCGCGTGGCCGGGAAGCGGTGGCCGCGCAGGAAGGCCTCCATGGCCTCGCCGCGGCGCATCTTCGGCAGGCACACCACCGAGATGATCGCCGGCGCCACGCCGAGGCGGACCTCGGTGAAGCCAAACTTCACGTCGTCGGCGGCAATGGCGATGTCGAGCGCCGCGACCAGACCGTTGCCACCGCCCACCACGTGGCCGCGGATCTTGCCCAGCACCGGCGTTGGCGAGCGCTGGATGCGGGTGAGCAGCTCGGGCAGACCGACCTTGGGCGCCGCGCCCCCCTCGGCGCCCGACTGCTGCTTCAGATTCGCGCCGGCGCAGAACGTGTTGCCCTCGTTGGTCACGACCACCACCCGGATGGCCGGGTCGGCTTCGGCGCGCTCGAGGGCGTCATGGATCCCGTTCACGACGGGCGCACCGAGGGCATTGCGGCTCTCGAGATCGGCGAGGGTGACGGTGAGGATGCCGTCGGCGAACTCGTGTCGGACTCGGTCGCGGGCGTCACCCATGGGCGTCGGGGTCTCCAGCAGTCTCCAGCAGGATGGATCGTTCCGGATGGATCGTTTTGGATGGATCGTTTTGGATGGATGTTCCGGATGGATAATTCTGATTGATTTTGGTTACCTCATCGCTTACCTACGTGTCAACCGCCGTCGCGCCCGCCCGCCCGGACCGGACGCGCCACCGATGGGAGCGCCATGCAACCCACCCTGCTCGCCCCCCCCGTCCGCTCGCAGCTCGACCCGCGCACGCCCGAGTTCGCCGAGAACCGCGAGTCCATGTTGGCCCGGCTCGCGGAGATCGACGCGCTGCTCGACGAGGCCGCGCAGGGCGGCGGCGCCTACCACCACGAGCGGCTCGCCAAGCGCGGCAAGCTGCCGGTGCGCGAGCGCATCGCCCTCGCCCTCGATCCCGACAGCCCCTTCCTCGAGATCAGCTCGCTCGCCGGCTACAACAGCGATTACACGATCGGCGGCGGCGCCGTGCTCGGCATCGGCGTCATCGCGGGCGTCGAGTGCGTGATCTTCGCCAACGACCCCACCGTGCTCGGCGGCGCACTCACGCCCTACGTGGGCAAGAAGTGGATGCGCGCGCTCGAGATCGCCCGCGACAACCGCATGCCCTATGTGAGCTTCGTCGAGTCGGCGGGCGCCGACCTGCGCATGGACCCGCCCGAGCCCGGGGCCAAGAAGCGCCGCCGGCCCGCCAAGACGCTCCACTTCGCCGAAACCGGGCGCTTCTTCTACGAGATGATCGAGCTCTCGAAGCTCGAGATCCCGACGGTGTGCGTGGTGTTCGGCTCCTCCACGGCGGGCGGCGCGTACCAGCCGGGGATGAGCGACTACAACGTGGTGATCAAGGAGCAGTCGAAGATCTTCCTCGCGGGGCCGCCGCTCGTGAAGATGGCCACCGGCGAAGAAAGCGACGACGAGAGCCTCGGCGGCGCGAAGATGCACGCCGAGATCTCGGGCCTCGGCGAGTACTTCGCCGAGGACGAGCCCGACGCCCTGCGCCTGTGCCGCGAGATCGTCTCGCACCTGAACTGGCGCAAGGCCGGGCCACCGCCCAGCCTGCGGGCCGACCCGCCTGCGCTCGACCCCGAGGAGCTGCTCGGCATCATCGATCCCGAGCTCAAGCGCCCGGTCGAGATCCGCGACGTGATCGGCCGCATCGTGGACGGCTCGCGCTTCGAGGAGTTCAAGCCGCGCTACGGGCCGACGCTCGTCTGCGGCTTCGCCTCGATCGAGGGCTACCCGGTCGGCATCCTCGGCAACAACGGCGTGCTCTACCCGGAGTCTGCAGAGAAGGCGGCCCACTTCATCCAGCTCTGCAATCAGATCGATCTGCCGCTGGTGTTCTTCCAGAACCTGACGGGCTTCATCGTGGGCCGCTCCTTCGAGGAGGCCGGCATGATCAAGAAGGGCTCCCAGATGATCAACGCGGTCACCAACTCGACGGTGCCGCACCTTACCGTGATCGTCGGCGCGAGCTACGGCGCGGGCACCTACGCGATGAGCGGCCGCGCCTTCGACAACCGCTTCACGTTCTTGTGGCCGACGGCCAAGATCGCCGTGATGGGGGGCAAGCAGATCGCGGGGGTGATGTCGATCGTGCGCCGCGGCCAGGCGGCCCGTAAGGGGGAGCCCTTCGACGAGGATGCCGACGCCGCCCTGCGTGCGGCCGTGGAGGCCGTGCAGGAGAAGGGATCCATCGCACTCGAGGCCACCGGCGCCATCAGCGACGATGGCATCCTCGACCCGCGCGATACGCGCACCGCACTCGGCATCTGCCTTTCGGTCGTCCGCAACCGCGCGATCGAGGGCGCCGACGGCTATGGAGTGTTCCGCCTGTGAGTTCCGCGTTCGACACCGTGCTGGTCGCCAACCGCGGCGAGATCGCGCGCCGCGTGTTCCGCAGCACTCGCGACATGGGCCTGCGCTGCGTGGCCGTCTACGTGGAGGCCGATGCGGACGCGCCCTTCGTGCGCGATGCCGACGAGGCGGTGCGGCTCGCCGACGGCGGCTACCTGGACGGCGCCGCGATCGTCGAGGCGGCCCGCGCCACGGGCGCCGGTGCGATCCACCCCGGCTACGGCTACCTCTCCGAGAACGCGGAGTTCGCAACCCGTGTCCTCGACGCCGGCATCGCCTGGGTCGGGCCGTCGCCCGAATCGATCGCGAGGATGGGCGACAAGCTCGCCGCCAAGGCCCTGGCCGAAAGGGCCGGCGTCCCCACCCTGATCGGCTGCGAGGATCCGGCCGATGCCTCGCGCGTGGGCTTCCCCCTGCTGGTGAAGGCCGTAGCGGGCGGCGGCGGCAAGGGCATGCGCGT
>CAYOHN010000005.1:20389-30612 GCA_964403735.1 uncultured Spirochaetales bacterium
TGGTCGAGCGCGCCGCCGACCTCGACGAGGCGATCGCCGCGGCCCGGCGCGAGGCCCTGGGCGGCTTCGGCGACGACCGGGTCTTCCTCGAGCGCTGGGTCGCGCGCGCGCGGCACGTGGAGATCCAGATCCTCGGCGACGCCCACGGCGGGCTCGTACACCTGGGCGAGCGCGAGTGCTCGATCCAGCGCCGCCACCAGAAGATCGTGGAGGAGTCGCCCTCGCCGCGGGTCGACGCGGCCCTGCGCGAGGCCATGGGCGAGGCGGCCCTGTGCCTGGCGCGCGAACTCGGCTACCGCTCGGCCGGCACCGTCGAGTTCCTGCTCGACGACGAGACTGGCGAGTTCTTCTTCCTCGAGGTGAACACGCGCCTGCAGGTCGAGCACCCGGTGACCGAGGCGGTGACCGGGATCGACCTGGTGCGCGAGCAGCTCCGCATCGCCGCCGGCGAGCCGCTCGGCTACGCGCAGGGCGACGTCCGCTTCGACGGGGCCGCGATCGAGGTGCGCCTCTATGCCGAGGATCCGGCGGGCGGCTTCCTGCCCGCCACGGGCACGCTCGCGGCCTTCGCGCCCGCGGCGTCGCCGGCCGTGCGCTGGGACTCGGGCGTGGTCGAGGGCTCCGTGGTGGGCACCGACTTCGATCCGATGCTGGCCAAGGTCATCGCCCACGCCCCGACGCGGGCCGAGGCCGCCGGTCGGCTTGCCCGGGCGCTCGTGCGCACCCATCTCGGCGGTGTGGTCACGAACCGCGACTTCCTGGTGAACCTGCTGCGCGCGTCCGAGTTCCGGGCCGGCGACACGACCACCGACTTCATCGAACGCGTGGCGCCCCCGCGCGGACTCGAGCCCGACGCGGCCGAGCTCGAGCGCGCGGCACGGGTGGCCGCTCTGTGGGTGCAGGGGGCGAACCGAGCCGCCGCGCAGGTTCTGGCCCACGCGCCGTCGGGCTGGCGCAACGCACGGCTCCCCGATCAGAAGCTCGTGCTCGACCACGGCGACGCGAGCGTCACGGTGACGTACCGCCGCCTGCGCGACGGCCGCTTCCGCTTCGGCGACGGCGCGATGGCACGCATCCACGCCTGGGACCACGACGCCATCGACGTCGAGATCGACGGACGGCGCGCGCGTGCGCGCGTCACCCGGGCCGGCGACCGGCTCATCGTGCAGACCCCGCGCGGCGACCGGGTCTTCCACGAGCGTCCGCGCTTCGTGATCCCCGGCGGCGAGGACTCGGCCGGCGGCTTCGTGGCCCAGATGCCCGGCAAGGTGATCGCGCTGCGCGTGGCCGTGGGCGACCGCATCACGGCGGGCCAGACCGTGCTGGTGCTCGAGGCGATGAAGATGGAGCACCCGATGCGCGCCGCCCACGACGGCATCGTCCGCGAGCTGCGCGTCGCCGAGGGCGATCAGGTGGAGAGCGGCGCTCTGCTGCTGGTCGTCGAGCCCGTCGAAACCGCAGACGGCTAGTCGGAGGACCCGCCATGACCGACCCGATTCGCATCGCCAACTGCTCCGGCTTCTTCGGCGACCGCCTCTCCGCGGCGCGCGAGATGGTCGAGGACGGCCCCATCGACGTGCTGACCGGCGACTGGCTCGCCGAGCTCACCATGCTGATCCTCGCGCGCACGCGCATGAAGCACCCCGGGCGCGGCTTCGCCCGCACGTTCGTGAGCCAGATGGAGCAGGTGCTCGGCAGCTGCCTCGAGCGCGGCATCAAGGTCGTGAGCAACGCCGGCGGCCTCGACCCCGACGGCTGCGCCGAGGCCGTCGCCGAAGCGGCGAGTCAGCTCGGTCTCCGCCCGCAGATCGCTTACGTGCGCGGCGACGACCTGCTCCCGCGCATGAACGACCTGATCGCCGAGGGTCAGCTCCGCCACTTCGAGACCGGTGAGCCCATCAAGGACGCCAGCGCGTTCCTCACCGCCAACGCCTACCTCGGCTGCTGGGGCATCGTCGAGGCCCTGAACGCGGGCGCCGACATCGTGATCACCGGCCGCACCACCGACGCGGCCATCGTCTGCGGCCCCGCCGCCTGGCACCACGGCTGGCGCCGCGACGACTGGGACGCGCTGGCCGGTGCCGTGGTGGCCGGCCACGTGATCGAGTGCGGTACCCAGGCCACCGGAGGCAACTACGCCTTCTTCCGCGAGGTGCCGGGCATGGAGCGCGTGGGCTTCCCCTGGGCCGAGGTGGCGAGCGACGGCTCGTCCGTGATCGGTAAGCACGACGACACGGGCGGCCAGGTCTCGATCGGCACCGTGACCTCGCAGCTGCTCTACGAGATCGGCGGCCCCGAGTACTTCGGCCCCGACGTGACGGCGCGCTTCGACACGATCGAGCTCGAGGAGACGGGCCCCGACCGCGTGCGCATCCACGGCGTCCGGGGCGAGCCGCCGCCGGCCACCTTGAAGGTCTGCATCAACCGCCCGGGCGGCTTCCGCAACGAGATGAGCGTGTGCCTCACGGGCCTCGACATCGAGGAGAAGGCCGAGCTCGTGGAGCGCAGCTTCTGGCGCGCCTGCCCGTTCGCGCCCGAGGACTTCGCCTACGTCAGTACGCGCCTGATGCGCACCGACCGTCCCGACCCCGAAACCAACGAGCAGGCGGTGGCGATGCTGAAGATCAGCGCGAAGGACCCCGATGCCGAAAAGGTCGGCCGCGCCTTCTCGAACGCCGTGATCGAGCTGGCGCTCGCGAGCATTCCGGGCTTCTTCGGTGTGGGCGGCGGCCCGGGCGCCGGCCGCCCGTTCGGTGTGATGATGCCGGCGAAGATCGCCGCCGAACTCGTGCCCCAGACGGTGTTGCGGCTCGGTGGCGAACCGCACGAGGTCTCGTCGGTCGCCCCGCACGGCGACGTGCGCGTCGAGCCGACGCCCGGACCGACGGCCGAGCCCCCCGGCGGTCCGACGCGCCGGGCGCCCCTCGGCGCGATCTTCGGTGCGCGCTCGGGCGACAAGGGCGGCGACGCGAACCTCGGCGTCTTCGCCCGCAGCGACGCGGCCTGGGCCTGGCTCGACGCCTTCCTCACCACGGAGAGGTTGCGCGAGCTGCTGCCCGAGGTCGCGCCGCTCGCGATCGACCGCCACGCCCTGCCCGCGCTGCGCTCGCTGAACTTCGTGATCCACGGCCTGCTGCAAGAGGGCGTCGCCGCCTCGACGCGCCAGGACCCTCAGGCGAAGAGCCTCGGCGAATGGCTGCGCGCGCGGGTGGTGGAGCTGCCCGAGGCCATCCTGCGGACTACAGCCGAGGCGCCGGTCCGCTCGTGAGCGCCCCGTCCGCCAAGGGCGCGCGCGGCGCGCCGGCTCGGGGCGTGCGCGGCGGTCGGACCCAGGACGGGCGCCTGCGCTTCCCGGGCGTGCGCGCGCCCAAGCCGCTGCTCTCACGCGACGCCGAGCAGCAGCTCTCGGCCCGGCAGCTCGAGCTGCTCGACCAGCTCGAGGCCGAGCTCGTGGGCGACGGCCTCGGCGATCTCACCATGGCCGAGATCGCCGGGCGCAACGGCTGTTCGCTGCGCACGCTCTATGGCATCGCACCGAGCAAGGACGAGCTGCTGCTCATCGTCGTCGACCGCCGCCTGCGCCGCATCGGCCGCGCCGCCCTCGCCGCGCTCGACCCCGACGCGTCCCCCCTCACCCTGCTGCGCGCCTACCTGCGCGCCGCCAACGAGGCCGTCGCGCCCGAGTCGTTGCTGCTCGCGCGCGACCTCGCCAGGGTGGCCGGTACCGGCCAGTTGATCTCCGCCCACGAGGGCTACCTCGTGGCTGTGACCCAGAGCCTACTCGACCGCGCCGTCGCCGAGGGCGAGATCGCACCGGTGGACACCGCCGCCGTCGCCCACGTTCTCGGCGGCCTCGGCCGCGAGTTCGCGCATCCCGATGTGGCCGAGATCGCGAAGGCGTCGCCCAAGGACACGGCGGATGCGATCACCGAGCTGATCTTGCGCGGGCTGCGGGCTGCTCCGTAGCCCAACTTTCGCAGCTCGAAAGAAAGTATCCAACCGTATTCTGCCCCAGACGGGAAAGACGAAAAAGCGGGCGTTATCGGACCACGAACCGAGATCGGGGCTGAACCTCCCAGCCCGGATGATTCATGAAGGTGCGTCCGCAGTAGCAGCTTCATGAATCATCCGGACTGCGAGCCCTCCAGCGCTCGTTGCGGGCTCCGGCACGAAGAAGACGCCGTCGTACGGATAGGACAGAAAGTGCGACAGCGGGCGGATCGAGGGCCGACAACGCTCAAGGTGACAACTCCCTCGGGGATATCGCGCCACGGGGGAAGTCGATGAACGCGATTCGTGGAATCGACGAAGTGGCGATCAAAGGGTTCGACTTGGCACGTTCGGAAACCTTCTACCGAGACCTGCTCGGCTTGGAGGAAGGGCTGCGCGACGGGAAGCGCCGATGGTTGTTTCTGCGTGTGTCCGGGTCGGGCCGTTACGACCAATCCCGCGGCGGGGCCTTCTGCCGCGCAGACTTCTGGACGGCGATCGGATTCTCCCAACGCAGTCCCGGGAAACGGCCGAAGTCCCCGTCCGTCGATGCGACGCTGCAGCCATGATCGATGGCGAGCGCCGCGAGCTGCGTATCGGAAATGAGGTTTGCTGTCGGCGAAACCCGTGCAACGAGTTCCGACAGAATCTCTCGATACCGTTCCGAAGGCTCGGGGATCCAGACCGAGTCGCAGTCGAGCCACTCTTCGACCTGCTGCCAGGCCGCTCCGACCGGCTCGGGTCGTGCGAAGACGCGGGGGTTGGTTACCAGTCGAAGAAAGGCGAGCAGACTCGACCAGGGCAGACCGACACGCGTCCGACCGTTCAATCGATCATCGAGCCACTCGCGCGCGTGCGCATGCTGGTCGAAGTCGGAGATGTGTGCGTACACGAGGATGTTGGCATCGACGAGGATCAGCGGAGTTCATATCCCTCGGCAACAGCCAACACTTCGGCGACGTCGTCGATGTTGCCGATCAAACATCCGCCGAGCGACACGGCCTTCGTCGTGTGCGCCTTTCGCGGACGATTCGGGGCTTCGAGGAGGGGGAGCCCCTCGCGGAGTGCCTGATTCACGACGTCGCGCAGGGAGAGGTCTCGCGCCCTGCGCAGCCGCTCGATGCGCTTGGCGACATCGTCGTCGAGGGTGAGAGTCGTTCGCATACATCGAAACATAGATCACTTGATGTCTTGATGCCAAAATGAGATCGAAGCCCGCGCGGGACCCTGCGAGCGGAGCGCATTCGCCCGCGATTCGTCCGCGAACGCAGGCCCTCGAAAGGTCGAGACAGAATCTCGCGCTCCGCTCTGGGTGGCCTCTCCGGCAGGAGTTTTTGTGTCACGCCGCGTCGCGGACAAATCCATGGACCGCACGGGCGCGCTTGGCTTCGACGAGCGATCCCGGGCAAACCGAGTTCACGCGGATAGCCGGCTGGCCTCGTCCGGGTGTCTCGGCGGGGTCCGGCCGCCCCCGGGCCGTCGAAGGCCCACATTCCGATTCCTGCCACAGCCCTCCCGCGATCGCAGATCTCGACGGGCAGGCATCGGAGCTGGCCCGAGCATCGGCGATGAGGTTCGCCTTCATCGCGGCGGAGAAGGCGAACTACCCCGTACGGCTGCTGTGTCGCTGTCTGGCCGTTTCGCGTTCAGGGTTCTATCCCTGGGTTCGATGGGCTCCCTGCGAGAGAAAGCGTCGCGACGCGCAGCTCGCGGTGGAAGTGGCGGCTTCGCATACGGCAAGCCTCCGGACCTACGGCAGCATGCGTGTGCTGCGGGATCTTCGGGAGAAGAAGATCCGGGTGTCGCGAAAGCGCATCGTTCGCTTGCACGCGACCTCGTGCGCGCACAGTCGCGACTGAAGAGCGGTACCGTTCGCGTAGGGTGCAGACACCGGGGGCTTCGGTCCACAGCCCAGCGTAGCGAGATGCGTGGGAGAATCGGCTTCCGACGTGCGCTCGAAGGCGCGCGACGCAGCTCGACGAGCAGGTCTACCCGTGGCTGACGACACGCAGTAGACTCATACTCGGTTTGCATCGTTGCGCCTCGCAGCGACCCCCTGCTTGCGCCGCCCTGTGCTTGCGCCGCCTTGGATACGAAACTGGACTCCTCTGTCGACGAAGTGATGCGAGTCGGCCTGCGTGCGTTTCGTCGGGCGCGACGAGGGCGCGCAGTCCGCGCGAGTGCGCTGTGCTCCTTGGTGCTGCATCCGGTGCTCTGTCTAGGGTGGGTCGTCTTCGCGACGACGGGATGCGACCACGGCCCGAGCTCGTCGCCCGCGGCGGCAACCGTCTCGGCCGCCGGTTTGCTCTCGGGTGCGCAGCCTCCCGACACGGGCTTTCGCGGCACAGCGGGTTTTCGTCTCACGCAGAACACCATCCAGTTGAACGCCCAGCTCGGCAGCGCGTCGCCGACCAACAGCTTCGTGCTCGACTCGGGCGCACCGATGACGATCGCGCCCGCGCTCGCGGCCTCGCTGTCGCTGCCGCCGTTGGCCGAGGTCGAGATCGACGGCCCCGACGGCGGGCATCACAGCGTGCCCGTCACGCGGATCCCCGAGCTGCAGATCGCCGGCGTCGCCTTTCGCGACGTAGGCGCAGTGGTGGACTGGGTCGAGCCGCCGAATGCACTCGCCTGTCTTTCGGTCGATGGGTTGATGGGCGCGAGCCTGCTTCGTACTGCGATCTGGCAGATCGATTTCCAGACGAGGCAGGTCACGTTGACCGATTCGCTGCGCGGGCTCCCGGGCATCGAGAGCGCGCTGCGGATTCCGTTCAAGCGAAGCGACGCCGCAGGTTCGCCCCGCATCGAAGTCGGCGTCGGCGCTGCCGAGCGCGTGTCGCTGCTCGTAGACCTCGGCTTCAACGGCTCGCTGGCGATCCCGATGGCGCTCTACGAGCAGACCGGAAACGCACTCGCGAGCGACGCACCGGCCGAAGACGGCCAAGCCTCATCGACGGTCTTCGGCCAGACGGCGTCGGTGGTCCGCATCGGGCGCCTGCGCGAGCTGCGTCTCGGTACGCTTCGACTTCCGGACTTTCCTGTCGTCACCGGCTCGGCGGTCTCCGATTTCCACGTCGGGATCGACTTCCTTCGTCACTTCCGAGTGACCCTCGACTGGCGGAACGATACTCTCCATCTCGAGCGCCGCGATCCCGAGAGCGCCCTCTACGACGATTTCGCCACGTATGGCTTCAAGCCGCAGCTAAAGGACGGTGCGCTGGTGATCGGCGCGCTCTGGCACGGCAGCGCGGCGGATCGGGCCGGCCTGAAGCTCGGGGATCGCCTGGTGTCGATCGATGGCCGATCCACCGAGACCCCGGACTTCGCGACCCTGTGCGACGTGCTGGACGCGATCGGACTCTTCGGTTGGAACGTCGCGCCCGTCCGGGTGACGGTCCATCGCGGCGATGGGCTCGAGACCGTCGAGGTGGCCCGGGAGCCGCTGCTCGCCGAGCGCGACGAACCCGCACGCCCGTAGGGTCTGCGGGGGTAGCGACCACCCGCTGCTCGATGTCGTCCTGTACGGCGAACCGATTCTCGGCGGCTGGAGCGTGACCCGCTCGTCGATCGAGAACCGATCGCGCCCGGAGTGAAAACTCCGTCGGGGATTTCGGGACCGATGGGCCTTGGGCGACCCTGCGCGGGCGGCGGCTGCGCGGGCCGTTCGGGCAGGGCCGGGGCGCGCGTGCTCACTCCATCGCCAGTGCCGGTACCAGCCCGGACGTGATCGGCCGATCCGTATGCGGCCCGGGCTCGGTCTGCTGCATCAGGACGACCACGGTGCGCTTCGCGGGGACGGGTAGGCTTCTCGGAGCCGACGACGAACGTCGCGTTCATCGGTGCCTTCTCCCCGACCTCCGGAACCTTTCCGCTCGTCACGACGCAGGACAGCTTGTCCGCCACCCTCGCCGGCCCCCTGAACGTCACGGGTCTGCCGCCGGGCACGGAGTTCGAGCTCCAGGAGCAGGGCAGCTCGATCGCTCTCGTCGTTCCAGAGCCCGGAAGCGTGAGCCGGGGAGTTGCCACGATTCTGTGTCTGCTAGCCCTGCAGCGCCCGCGCTGCCGCTCAGGCCTCCGCCGCCGGGACTCCGAGGGAGATTGACATCGAGCCCGTGTCCGGACGTGAGGCAGAATCCGGGCTTTCGAGTAGCCCGGGGTAGTCGCCCACCCCGGGCCCTTCCCAGATCCGGACAAGGAGATCTCCACCATCCGGCTCCTCTGCTGATGCATCTCATGGCAACGGCCCCCCGATTCGGACCGCGACCCGAGGCCTGGGGAGCTGGGAAGTCGCGCAGCAGGTCCGCGAACTGCTCCCACGTGAGACGTTTGCGCTGGCTCCGACGGCAGAGCCACCTTTACCAGGCCCGCTTCGCTTGCTCGATGACGAGCAGCAGACTACGAAAGTTGCCGCTGACGCCGAATGGGTTGAAGTGCCCCTGGATGCGTCTCGTGAGCGCTGCGTGCTGTCCCTTCACCGAGCAGTGTCGGTGGCGACGACACCAGTCGTACGGATAGGACGAATATGCGGTCGCATCGAAGTCCGATAACGCCCGAAGTGACACTCCTCCATCCCGAAACTTCGTTCGGCTACTTGCTGGCAGGCGCGTAGTCAAGGACTTTTCCCGAGCGCCCACGACCGAGGGGCGCGCCCTCCAAGGCAAGGGGAGCCGGCCCCAATGTGGAGCAACGAAGACGGCCTCCGCGAGTGGCCGGCGGCGCGGGTGTGAGTCTGAGAGGGAGCGATCGTCACGGGTCGGTCGGTCGCCGCAATGCGTTTCGGCCGTCGCCCGCAGCGCAGGGCCCGGCTCGGGGACACCTCGCCCTCCGGCGCGCGCGGCCGGCCTCCCGAGGCGGGCCGCGTGGGCGAAGCAGAGGGCCCGCCGTGGTGAGTCACGCTCTGGCTCCGAGCCCTGGCGCAAAAGGCGCGGCGGCCCCGACCTTCGATTTCGCTTCTGCGGCGTAGCCCGGCCTCGCAACCGCGGCTGCTCCGGTCGCAGACTGGCAGGGTTCCTGCTTGACGGATAACCATACGGGACGTATGGTTATCCATATGAAAACGACCCTGAATATCGACGAAAGCGTGATGAAGCTCTTGCGCCAGGAAGCGGCTCGCCAGGGCCGGACGATGTCTGAGCTCGTAGAGGCGGGACTGCGGCGAATCCTCGACCCGCCGGTCGCCGAGCAGTCCGGCGAGCCGACCCCGCTGCCGAGCTGGCATAGTGGCGGGTCGCTCGTCGACGTGGCGGATCGGGAAGCACTCCACGAAGCACTCCACGAATCACCCGACGGGAGCTGAGGCGAGCGCGTGTTCGTCTTCGACACGAACGTTCTGCTGTACGCCGCGGACGCCGACAGTGAGTTCCACGAAGCGTGTCACCAATGGGTCGAGTCGGCGCGCGGCCAGTCGTCGCCGTGGTTCCTGACCTGGTCGATCTGCTACGAGTTCCTCCGTGTCAGCACGCACCCCCGGGTGTATGCCCATCCGTGGACCGGCACGCAGGCATGGGCCTTCATCGAACTGTTGTTGTCTGCGCCCGCCGCCAGCATGCTGACGGCTACTCCTAGACATGGCGCAGTCGTGGCCGAGTGCCTGCGTGAACTCCCCGAGGCGCGCGGCAACCTGTTTCACGACCTGCACACGGCAGCCCTGATGCGCGAGCACGGCATCGGTCGCATCGTGACCCGCGACAGCGACTTCTACCGCTTCGCCTTTCTCGAGGTGATCGACCCGCTGCGTTGATCCGACACCCCACCGGCACGTTCCGTGCGGTCCGATCGACGTCACGGGGGCGATGGCCGAGCCCGATCTCCAACCGGCCGCCGCCATTCGTGCTATGCGAGAGCGAGCAGCGCCGTGTCGTCGGTCTCGAAAGTGCGCACGGCGTCGTCGTGCTCGCGAAGCAGCGCCTCGACGTCGGCCGTCGAGCAATTGCCGAGTCGGATCCAGATCACCTTGGGAGGTGGGCCCTCGACGAGTGCACGCTCCGCGAAGTCGAGGTCCTTCGAAACGATCGCGTAACCGTGCTCGATGGCGTAGGCCCAGATCTCTGCATCCAGGGCTCGCCGCAGATCGACCGCGCGTACGTGTAGCGAGCTGGCGTGAAGGTCGGCGAGTGCGAGAGCCAGGGAGGGCGAGAGATTCTGATCGAAGAGCAACGGATAGGACGAATATGCGGTTGCATCGAAGTCCGATAACGCCCGAAGTGACAACTCCCTCGGGGAGATCGTACCCT
>CAYOHN010000006.1:0-30232 GCA_964403735.1 uncultured Spirochaetales bacterium
GGCGGCGTGCTGGCGCATGGCTACACGTATTCGGGTCACCCGGTGGCGTGCGCCGTCGCTCTCGAGAACCTGCGCATCCTGCGGCAAGAAGGCTGGATCGAGCGCGTCGCCGAGAAGACGGCGCCACACTTCGAGCGCCGCTTGCGCGAGGCGTTCGCAGGGCACCCGCTGGTGGGAGAGCTGCGCATCTCCGGTCTACTCGCAGCGATCGAGTTGTCGCCGGATCCGAGCACGCGCGCGCGCTTCGAGCCAGAGGGCGGCTTCGGCGCGCGCGTGCTGCGCGCAGCGACGGCGCGCGGCGCGCTGTTCCGCGCGGTCCGCGACTCGCTGTGCCTGTGCCCACCGCTGATCATCGACGCCGGCCAGATCGACGAACTGGTCGGCCGCGTGCGCGAGAGTCTCGACGAGGTGGCGCGCGCCGAAGGATTGCCCACCGCCTGAACCTCGCCGGCCGCAGCCGGCGCCCCTTACCGGGTCGCGGTGTGCGGGGTCGCGGCGCGCGCGGAATCGGCGCTCCGGTCGGCGCTCGCGCGCGCACCGCTCACGAGGCGGGCCGGGTCGAAGGCTCGGGCCGCCTCCGGCCACGGCCGCCCGGCGATCCAATCGGCGACGAGCTGGCCGGTCAGCGCGGAGAGCAGGATGCCGCGGCGATGGTGGCCGGCGGCGAACAGGAGTCCCTCCTGACCGGGAGCCGGCCCGATGACCGGCTGTCCGTCGGGCGAGCCCGGGCGCAGCCCCACCTCGGCGCCGGCGAACTCGGCGTCGGCGAGCGCGGGCACGCGGGCGATGGCCGCCACGACGAGCTCCCGCACACCTCCGGCCGTCACGCGACAGTCGAACCCGACACGTTCCTCGGTCGCGCCGGCGAGCACGCGCCCCTCCGGCCGCGGCACCAGGTAGATGCGTTCGTCCCAGACGATGGCGCGCAGCAGCGGGCGCGCGGGGCGCAGCGCGACGATCTGCCCGCGGACCGGCTCGATCGGCGGCGGTGCGGACACGCCTTGTACACGCGCATCACGCCCGGCCCACGATCCCGTCGCGAGTACGACCCACGGCGCAGACCAGTCGCCGCGGGCCGTCCGCACGCCGGTGACGCGCGCGCCGTCGCGCAGCAACGCCGCAACGGGCGTCCGCTCTTCGATCCGCGCACCGAGCACCGCCGCGGAGCGTGCAAAGGCTGCGGTGAGTCGCTCCGCCCCGACCTGCGCCTCGTTCGGCGACCACAGCGCGCCGAGCCCGTCGGCCGACAGCGCCGGCTCGCGCTCGCGAGCCGTCTTGGCGTCGAGCCAGACGACGCCGACATCGTCCGCGAACGCGGCGGCGCGCGCGCGGAGCGTCTCGGCCTCCGCGGTCGTCGCTGCGACACGCAGGACGCCTGAGCGCACGAACCCGGGATCGATGCCGCTGCGCGCGCGCAGATCGTCGACCAGATCCGGGAACAGCGCCAGCGCCTCGCGGCCGAGCGGCAGCGCGAGCGCGGAGCCCTCGGCTTCGGCGAGCGGCGTCAACATGCCTGCCGAGACCCGGGAGGCATGGGCGCCGACGGTGTCGCGCTCGAGGAGGACGACGGAACGGCCATCGCGCGCCAGCGTGAAGGCGACCGCACAGCCCACGATACCGCCGCCGACGACGATCACGTCGGCGGTGTTCGTCGCGGGGTTCATTGGCGGAGGGGTAGCACTCGGTGGGGCGGACGCGAATCCGCGTCAGCCAGCCGACGCCGGCGGCGGACCCGCGACGCGCTCGAGATCGGCGCGCACCTGTTTCGGATCGTGTCCCTCGAGCCCGATGTAGCGCTGCACGATGCGGCCCTGGCCGTCGATCAGGAACGTGACGACCAGGTGCGCGATGGTGCCGTCGGGCTGGCGTGCGGAGCCGACTCCGTAGTCCTTCAACACGGCGTCGACGGCTTCGCGAGTGCCGGTCAGGAACGACCAGTTGGCGGTATCGGCGCCGCGCTGCCGGGCATAGTCGCGGAGCGCGGTCGGGGTGTCGGTCAGCGGATCGAGCGATACCGAAACGATGTGCACGCGGTCGCGGAAGGAGGGATCGAGCGCGCGCTGCACCTCGACGTGGAGCCCCGTCAGGATCGGGCACGGCCCGGGGCAGTTGGTATAGATGAAGTCCAGCAGCACGGCTTTGCCGCGCAGGTCCGCGAGCGCGAGCGAATTGCCGTCCTGGTCCGTCAGCGCGAACGGCGGCGCCGGATCACCGCGCGGCACGACGGAGTCGAGCGACGTCCCGGCGCCGTGGCCCGTCTCCGCAGCGTCTCCGCGCGGTGTCACGGAGATCACGTGGTAGGCCCGGCCGGTGAACTCGATCTGGAAGTCGACCACCTGGCGCGGCTGCAATTGCTCCAGCACGTCCGGGTCCGGGACGTCGAAGCTCATCGTCATCTCCGGCATCAAGCCCGGGATGTCGTCGTGATGGATCACCACCTGGCCGTACTCGCGGTTCACGGATTCGACGACGCCGTGGGCCTCGTAGACCCCCGGCCCGCCGTCGGGGCGACGGCAGGCTCCGGCCAGCAGCAGCGCCAGCAGCAAGGTCCCCAGGAGCGAAGCCGACCCCGGCTGCAGACGGCTCCCGGAACGGATCGCGAACATGCGGGCCATCGGATTCATCCCATCGGGTAGCGGATCTCGCGGGAGATCCGGTCTACTTCGGCGAGGACATCGGCCGAGAGCTTCGTCTCGGCGGCGGCGAGCAGCGGATCGAGCTGCTCCGGCGAGGTTGCGCCGATCAGCGTCGAGCCGAGGAAGTCGCGCGTCAGCGTCCACGCGATGGCAAACGTCGGCAGCGCGAGGTCGCACTCCGCCGCCAGTCGCGCGACGCGTTCGACTGTCGCCAACGTGCCTTCGTTGACGAAGCGAGACGTCATGGCCTTCGTCCGTGGGTTCCAGTCCCGGTAGCGCGTGAAGCGCGCCCCGTCCGGCCACGCGCCGCCCTGGTATTTGCCAGAAAGCACGCCGCCGCCGAGCGGACTGTAGGCGAGCAGACGTACCTGCTCGCGGCGACACACCTCGGCCAGCTCGTCCTCGAAGCGGCGGTGCAGCAGGCTGAAATTATTCTGGATCGTCTCGTGGCGGGCGAAGCCGGAGCGGTCCGACGTCCACAAGCTCTTCATCAGCCCGTACGCCGACTCGTTGCTGCAGCCGAGCGCGCGCACCTTGCCGGCTTCGACGAGCCGCGACAGCCCGTCCATCGTCTCGTCGTACGGCAGTCCGGGCTCCGGCCAGTGCGTCTGATAGAGATCGATGTAGTCGGTGCCGAGCCGGCGCAGACTGTCCTCGCAGGCGCGCGCGATCGAGTGGCGATCGAGGGAGGTCCGCCCGCCGCGCACCGGCGCCTGGAACCAGCCGCCGCTGGGACCGGCGATCTTCGTCGCCAGCAACACCGCGTCGCGCGGCTTGCTCTTCAGCCAGCGCGCCAGGATCTCCTCGGTGCGACCGGCCCACTGCGGATCCGGCGGCACCGGATAGACCTCGGCGGCGTCGAGGAAGAACAGGCCGGCGTCCCACGCCTTGTCGAGGATCGCGAGGCTCGCGGCCTCGTCGGCCATCGAGCCGAAGGTCATCGTGCCGAGACCGAGTTCCGGAACGACGAGGCCGCTGCGACCGAGTCGGCGATGGTTCATGGCACCTCCCAGAGATTCCGAAGGAGACGGGGGCAGACGATCGTTCGAAACGCTAGTCGACGACGCCCGCCGCGCGCAGCGCCGTGCGCAGCGCCTCGACGCGCTTGCGGTTCGCGCCGAGATCCGAGTACCCGACGCGCGATGCCGAGCGCACGTCGAGACGACGCCCGTCCTCGGCGAGCGCGAGTTCGAGATCATCGACGAAGCGGAACAGCAGGCTGGTCGCCTCGGCGCGCAGATAGCCGGGTCGCTGGTCGACGATGCGCGTACGGGGCATCGCCGCGACGGCGCGCTTCACCGCGGACCAGGCGTCGGCGCCGGGCGCGCGCAATGCCATCGGCTCCACCCGATGACCGGCATCGGTCGCTGCGCTCGACACGCAGTTGGGCGAACTCGGGCACGGCGAGAGCGGCGGAGCCTGGCTTTCCCTCATCGTCTCTCCTCCGACACAGGCGAACGCCACGAGCACCAGACTCGCCGCGCGCCGCAGGCCGCTCACTGGCGGCTAGCGCCAGCCGAGGACGTCGTGGCCGCGATCCGCGAGGCAACGCTCGGTATAGCGCCGCAACACGGGATCGTCGCCGGAACGCGAGCGGAGCACCGTGCGCAGCAGGCCGCTCGTCGCCCCGACGGCGGCCCCCGTCGCGGCCCCGCGGCCGGCGTTGCCCCAGATGGCGCCGGCTACGGCGCCCGTCGCCCCGCCCACGGCGGCGCCGCCGACGGTATTGCGCGTCGCCTCCCGGGCGAGCGCGCGCCCCTCGCGTGCGTGCTGGCGGGCCAGCGTCAGACATTCGTCGACGTCGGCTTCGATGCGCGCGTCCGCGGCACCACCCGTCCGGGCATCGCTGTACACGACCGGACGCGCGGCACAGCCGACGGCGACGGCCGTGAGGCCGATGCCGAGCCACGCGAGAATCGGTCGTCGTCTGGCGGTCATCGCTCCCTCGCGTTCCGCGGCCGGCAAGGACCCGCTACGCCTGCGCGCTCGGGCGCGCCGACACCGTCTCGTACCATCGCGCCAGATCCTTGCACTCCGGCGCGATCCGGATCCCGGTCGGCTTGCCGAAGTCGATTCCGCACAGCGCCGTGATGTCCGCGATCGTGTACTCGTCACCGGCGATGAACGGGCGCCCGGCGAGTTCGCGATCGAGCCACTCGAGACGCTTCGTCGCCGTCGTCCGACACACCTCGCCGTACTCCGGAACCTGCGGAATCCGGCCCTTGAAGAACGCGTGCGTATTGCGGAAGACCTGCATGATCGGCAGCGCGATCTCGAGCTCCATGCGCCGCTGCCACATCTCGACGACGGCTTCGCCCTTCGCCCCCACACCCAGGAGCGGCGGCTCCGGCTGGCTGCGTTCGAAGTAGCGGCAGATGGCGACCGTCTCGGCGATGCAGGTGCCGTCGTCGAGCTCGAGCATCGGGAGTCCGCCGATCGGGTTCTTCGCGAGAAACTCGGCTCGGCGGTTCTCGGCTTTCCCGATGTCGACCTGGACCGTCGGGACGGTGATCCCTTTCTCGGCGAGGAAGATCCGCACGCGGCGGGGATTCGGAGCGAGCGTCGAGTCGTAGAGTTTCACGAGGTCTCCAGAGGCGCTTCGGGACCCAGGAGGGTACCGCTTTTGGCGCGCGTGAGGAGAGCCTCGGCGCTCGGCTGCTCGCTACAACAGGCCCCACGTATAGAGCTTCGTGGCGATCTTGGCGGCGGTCTTCAGCATCTTCAGCAGCTGCTCGCCGGCCGGTCGCTCGCGATATTCGGGACACAGCCGCGCGCGGCGCTCCGACAGCCGCCCGATGTGCCGGAGCGTGTGTTCTTCCCACATGTCGGCGTTGCGATCGCGAGCGCGGTCGACCACGGTGGCATAGTGGGCGATCTGGCGCGTCATCTTCGCGCACTCGCCGCGCGAGACGCGGGCCTGCTGCTGCGCCTCGGCGGTCGCGGGGACCGCGAACAGCAGCATCAGGGCGAGCAGAATGATTCGGCGCATCGGCGGAGTCCTCGCGGTCCGAGCGGGTCCCTACGATGGGCCTATCGGCGCACTCCGCCGATCGGTGAAGCCGAACCCCAATCCCCTGGGGGGGCGGGTTCGCCGAGGCCGGACCCCGGCTTCAGGCGCGGTCGGCCAACGCCAGCGCGGCGCGGCGCGCCAGCGCCATCCCGGTGAACATGGGGTTCACCGCCGGCGACCCGGGGAAGACGCCGGTGTCCACGACGTAGAGGTTGTCGAGGTCGTGCGCCTTGCAGTCCTCGTCGACGACGCCGCGACTCGGATCGCCGTGCATGCGCGTGCTGCCGAACACGTGCGTCGACGCGACGACGAGATCGCCGGCGCGCGCGGGCCTCTGCTCGAGCGCGCGCGCCTCGTCGAGCGTATGCATCTCGTCGGCCAGTCCGGCCACACCCGGCAGCACCCGCTCGGCGCCGGCGGCGAAGAAGACCTGCGTCAGCGCCCAGACGGCGCGGCCGAGGATCTGCGCGTCCTCGGGATGGAAGCGCCAGCGAACCGCCGGCTGCTGCGATCGGCCCCGTTCGCGGACGCTGCCGAGCGAACGCTTGCAGCTGGCGATGGCGTCCCAGATGGCCGCGCGCTGCATCTCGACGAGCTTGCGCTTGAACTCGAGACCGACCCCCGGCATCCGGACCGCCAGCACGCTCGGCGGCGCCCACAGGGTCTCGAGTTTGAAGCCCTCGCGCAGGAACTCGAGGCACTGGTAGCCCTGCGTCGCGCCGAAGACGGCGTCGACCGCGTCCGGGAACACGCCCATCACGGACGTTCCCGGATGGAACTGCACGTTCTCTCCCACCTGCTTCGACGTGTTGGCGAGATCGCCGCTGCGCTGGAGCAGGATCGGCGTCGCGAGCACGCCGGCGGCGAGCACGACGGCCTTCGCCTCGATGCGCACGTCGGCGCCCGGCGCGCCGGTGAACGGCGCCACCAGGCGTCCCTCGATGCCGGTGACGCGACGGCCCGCCGCCAGCACGCGCTGCACCTGTACCGACGTGTAGACCCGCGCGCCGGCGCGGAGTGCCGCCGGAACGTACGAGATGTCCATGGACTGCTTGGCCCGCGCCCGACAACCGGTGAAACATTCTCCGCTCCCACGACACCCCACGACGTTGCGCGCGCAGGGTTCGCTCGTCCAGCCGAGCGACTTGCAGCCATCGCGGAACAACAGGTTGCGCGGACCCTGGACCTCGTCGGGCGTCGGTGCGATGCCGAGGAATTCCGCGATCGCGTCGTAGTGGGGCTCGAGTTCGCGGCGCGACGTATGGTCGAGGTCGGCCGTCTCGGCCCACTCCTGCAACCGGAACTCCGGACAGCGACCGCAGATCGCCGAGTTCACGAGCGACCCGCCGCCGAGCGCGATTGCCTGCATCGTCGGCATCACGAAGCCGTTCGTGAAGCGCAGCCCACCCTCGCGCATCGTGCGGGCCATCGAGATCGGGCCGTCGAGTTCGAAGTCGGCCGGCGTGAACGGAGGCCCCTCTTCGACGAGCACGACGTCCTTGCCGGCCCGCGCGAGTTCGTAGGCCGCCACGGCTCCGCACGGACCCGAACCCACGACGACGACGTCGGCGCGGTCGGTGACCGGTCCGCGGTAGTCCGCGAAGACGCCGACGGAGCCCGTCACGCGCGGTCCTCTGCGATCGTGGCGGCGGTGCGCGCATCCCGATAGTCCGGATGCAGCGGTCCGTGCGGATCGAGCGGCGTGCGGGGGACTGCGCGCGCCAGGTCCTCCTCGGTCCAGCGGATCGAGGAACTCGGCTCGCCGATGCGCGGATAGAGCAGGTCCGCCGCGACGACCGGGCTCTCGAGCGCGAACGGCGCGAGACCGAGCTCGCGCAGGACGTCGGGACTCGCGAAGTAGGACGAAGTGAGGATCGTGCGCAGGCTCGCGAACACGAGGCGGCGCATCCGCAGCGGGCTGCGTTCCCAGGCTTCGAGCACTGCGCTTCGTTGCGACAGCGAGAGCGAGGTGAAGCGCCGGCGGCCGCCGCGGCCCGGCGCCGGGAACAGCAGCGTCACGTGCTCGAAGAACACCACGAGCAGCCGGATCAAGATCCGGTTGCGAGGTGTCAACAGCGCGAGCCAGCGGTCGACGTGACGGACCACGCCCGCTTCCACGCCGGACAGCGCCGGCATGCCCCCGGGCGGGAAGACGGCGTCGGCCGCCGCGCCGAGAAAGGCCGCCTCTCGGGCCGACAACTGGGACAGCGACGCATCGCGCGTTTCGTATCCGAGAAGGGCGCGAGCCACGAGCCACACCAGGAGCGCGACCGCGAGGGCGTAGAGGAGCACAGCAATCACGGACGGAGCATAACGGCGGACCGACCGCTGGGTAGATCCGGCGTCGGGTGCGCTGCCCCCGTGAACGCTCTCAGGCCTACGGGAGCCGATCCCAGACGCGGCGCTCGGTACCGAAGGGATCGGAAACGGGCGCGCAGGGATCACCGAGCACCTGCGTGGTCCGGTTGGCGGCGTCGTAGGCGGGCCAGCCGGGATCGCCGCTGCGCGCGAACGCGAGCCAGGCATCCATCACGCGCTCCGAGAGCCGGCGGGCCGCCGGCGTGGCGCCGATCAACTGCGCGGAACGCGGCTCGTCGAGCGTGCCGAACACGAACGGGATCTCGACGCTGTGGCAGCTGCCGAGCTGCCCGTCCAGCGCCGCGGCGGCCCACGTAAAGAGATACGCGTAGCATTGCGGCTGGTGCGGCAGTTGCGCCTCGAGCAACCGGAGTGCTGGGAGACGGAACACGCGGTCGCTCTGCATCGCCAGCCACAGATCGCGGGCACTCGTCGGCAGCGGGTCCGGCCGCGCGCTGCGGGCTCGGCGATAGGTTGCGAGCGCGCGCCGCGCGAAGGCCTCGGGGTCTTCGACACCGCGTGGTGGTGCGCGCAGCACGCGGCGCACGAGACCCTCGTCATCGAGCCCGGCGAGCTTCTGGTCCGCCAGCCCGAAGAGGCGCCACTCGTCGAGATTGGTCCCGACGAGCAGCGACACAGCGGCGGCGTCGCCGGCGGCGACGACTTCGAGCGGAGGGCGCGGCAGGACGGCGCCCGGAGTCGGGTCCTCGCCGACCCGCTCGCACACCGGCTGGAACGAGAGTCCTTCGACGTGGCGCCAACTCTGGTCTGCGGCGTGCTGCTGCGCGTCGAGGATGCTCGCGGGCGGCAGCTTGCGCAGCGCTTCGAGATCTCGTGCGTCCTCGCCGAGTGCCTCGCGGAACAGCTCGGCGGTGCGCAGCGCGCCCGCGAGTGGTGTCACGTTGTGGGCGGCGCCGCTCTGCAGGATCGCGCGGTGGAAGCAGCCGCGGGCTGCGGGCGCGCCGAGCAGTGCGCCGATCGACATCGCACCGGCCGATTCGCCGAAGACGGTGATGTTGTGCGGATCGCCGCCGAGTCGTTCCGCGTGCTCGCCGACCCATTCGAGCGCGGCGATCTGATCGAGGAGTCCGAAGTTGGCGCCCACTTCGCCGCGCTCGATGAGCTCCGGCAGGACGAGGTAGCCGAGCGCCCCGAGGCGGTACTGGATCGTCACCACGACGACGTCGCCGCGGCGCGCGAGGCGCGCGCCGTCGTAGACCGGCATCGAGCCCGAGCCCGCGGCGAAGGCGCCGCCGTGCAGCCACACGAGAAGCGGCCGGCGCGCGTCGTCCCTGCCGGTTCCGTCGACCCCGAGCGGCGCCGGCGTCCACACGTTGAGCGTGAGACAATCTTCGTCCTGCTCGACACCCTCCATGCCGAGCATCCGCAGGATGACACTCGGGCGCTGGGGTGCGCTCGGGCCGAAGTGCAGCGCCTCGCGGACGCCGGACCACGGCGCCTCGCGCTGCGGCGGTGCCCAGCGCAGCGACCCGCACGGCGGACGCGCGTACGGGATCCCGCGAAACATGCAGATCGGCTGCGCGTCGGCGCCGTCGACCCGGCCCGAGCGATGGCCATCGACCCGGCCCTCGATCCAGCCGCTGCGTGTTTCGAGTCGTGCGCGCATCGCCACCTCTGGAGAGCCCTCGTAGCATAGACTCTTCGTTCGCGGGGGGGCCCCGGGTGGCGCGCCTGTGGCTGGCATTCGGGACGGGCGTGGCGGGGTTCGATCCCGGTGAAGGAGGCGCGCCGGAACGCAGACACCGTCGCGGTGCTGACGCTCACGAGCACCGCGGCCGCCGGAGTGCTCGGCATCGTCCGGGCGCTGCGCTGGCTGAGGACGCCGGTCGCTGCCGTCGCGTTGCTGGGACAGCCCGTCGGAGCCGCGCTGCTCGCGTGGTGACTGTTCGTTGAATCAATCGGACCGCTCGAGGCTGCTGGCGGCGATCGCGCTGGCGTCGCGCGATGCGCTCGACCCCGACGAGGCGCGCGGCTAGCTTCGGCGGTCTTCCGCACGGAGGACCTCATGGCGAGCGCCAGCGAACCCCAGACGTCTCCGACGACCGCGCCGGCACAGCCGCTCTGGAAACAGTGGGCCGAGGTCCTGCGCACGCAGAACCTCGCCAGCCTGCGCGCCGGCGGGCGTCCGGACCTGGTGTCGCGCTGGCTGTTGATCGTCCGTGCCAGCGTGTTCCCGATGACGTTGACCTCGGGTGTACTCGGCGGCCTGCTCGCCGTGGCCGGCCCGACGCCGGTCGCCGCCCATTGGGGTCTGTTTGCGCTCGCGCTGCTGGGTCTGCTGGTCGCCCACGCGGCGAACAACATGATCAACGACTGGTTCGACCTCTCGGGCGGCGTCGACTCCGCCAGCTACGTGCGCGGCCAGTACGCACCGCATCCGATCCTCTCGGGCTTGATCTCGAAGCCTGGTTTGGTGGCCGCGATCGCCATCGCCAATGCGATCGACCTGGCGATCCTCGCGTACCTCTACACGCAGCGCGGTTGGGTCGTCGTCGCGTTCGCGTTGGCCGGTCTCTTCATCAGCGTCTTCTATGTGGCTCCGCCGCTGAAGCTGAAGCACCGCGGACTCGGCGAGCCGGGCGTGTTCCTGGTCTGGGGTCCGTTGATGATCGGCGGCACGTACTTCGTCACGACGGGGCAGATGCCGGCATGGGTGCTCGCCGCGAGCCTCCCCTATGCGCTGCTCGTGACCGTCGTGCTCTTCGGCAAGCACATCGACAAGCTCGAAGCCGATGCCGCCAAGGGAATCCGCACGCTTCCGGTCATCTTGGGCGCCAGCCGGGCGCGCACGGCTGCGCAGGGGCTCGTCCTCTCGTACTTCGCGATCGTCGCCGTCCTGGTGCTGACCGGCACCTTCGGTGTCTGGACGCTCGCGACGTTCGGCGCGCTTCCGCGCGCAGTTCAGGTCCTGCGCACGATCGGCGCGCCTCCGCCCGACGCTGCGCCGCCCGGCTACCCGCTGTGGCCGCTCTGGTACGTCGCTTGGGCGTTCGTGTTGACGCGGCTCGCCGGTGGATTGCTGGTGCTCGGGCTGGTGGCGAACGCCCTGTATCCGCTGTTCCTGTAGCCGGCTTTCATTCCCGGAAGGGCCGATCCCGCCACCACGGCACGAACGCCGGCAGGTCCGTCGAGACCGCCATCGAAAAGCGCGGCGGACGTTTCTCGAGGAAGCTCTGGACGCCCTCGTAGGCGTCCGGCGAGCGACCCATCGCGAAGATCGCCTGCGAATCGATGCGATGAGCTTCCATCGGGTGGTCCGCGCCGAGCATGCGCCAGAGCATCTGGCGCGCGAGCGCCACCGAGACGGCGCTGGTGTGCTCGGCGATCTCTCGAGCGAGGCCGTGCGCCACGGACAAGAGCTCGCTGCCGGGCACGACTCGTGACACCAGCCGGCCCGCCAGTGCCTCTTCGGCGGAGAACACGCGACCGGTCGCCACCCATTCCATCGCCTGCGAGATGCCGACGATGCGCGGCAGGAACCACGAGCTCGCTGCTTCCGGGACGATGCCGCGACGGCAGAAGACGAAGCCGAAGCGCGCCTCCGCACTGGCGATCCGGATGTCCATCGGCAGCGTCATCGTCGCTCCGACGCCGACGGCCGGCCCGTTGATCGCAGCGATCACCGGCTTGCGGCACTCGAAGATGCGAAGGCTCACGCGCCCGCCGCCGTCCCGATGTACCTCCGCCGACTCGTGACGGCTCGAATCGAAGGTGTCCCCGCCGCTGCCGAGATCCGCGCCCGCGCAGAAACCGCGACCGGCACCGGTCACGACGACCGCGCGGACGTCGTCATCGGCATCGACGACGTCGAACAACGCGAGCAACTCCTCCATCATCTGCGGCGTGAACGCGTTCAGCCGATCCGGACGATGCAACGTCACCGTCAGCACGCCGTCCTGTCGTTCCGTCAACAACGTCTCGTAGTGCACGAATCCTCCTGTGACGGCGGGGCGATAGAGGGCGGTGGCGCCAGCGGCGCGGAGAGCGGACTCGAGAGGGCGTGCGTCGGGATCGGGCCAGAGCGCGACGATGGTGCCACCCCCGCCGGCCCCGGCGAGCTTGGCGCCGAGTGCGCCGGCGTCCCGGGCGGTGGCGATCAGGCGCTCGTTCGCGTCGCCCGAACCGCCGAGCTCACGGGTGAGCGCGTGGTTCTCGTCGAGCAGCGCGCCGAGCTGCTGCCAGTCTGCGTGGAGCAGCGCGCGCTTGCCCTCGCGCGCCAGCGCCGTCATGCGCTCGTACGCCGCCACGACGGCCGGCTCCCCGCGCTCCCAACGCGCGCGAATCGGCGTATGCACGGATCCCGAGTGGTGCGCCACGCCGGTGAACGCCAACACGAACGGCAAATGCGGGACATGACCGCTGAGGTCCTCGACCGCAGCGTAAGGCGCGCGGTGCGGAGTATCGCCGTCGAGCTTCCCGCGCAGATCGACGAAGCGGAGCCCTCCGAAGCTACATAGATAGTGGTCGACCCAGCCGCAGGCGACGCCGAGCCATCGCCGCTCCGCAGCGCGCGAGCGCTCCGCCAACACGTACGGAGAAAGCCGCTCTCCCCGCCACGCCGCCAGCGCGTACAGCAACGCCACCAGCAGCGCGCTCGAGCCGCCGAGACCGCTGCCGAACGGAATTTCGCTGGTATAGCGGATGCGCACAGGCGGGAAGCCCTCGGCGGAATCCGCGTCTCCGCCATGGCGGCGCCACTCACGATCCGCCGCCCAGGCGGCCCGGGCGACATCGAAGACGTCCCCGCGCAGCGCCAGATCCGCCGGCTCGGAGATCCGCAGACGTTCTTCACCGCTCACCACTTCGAACGCGTCGCCGGGCGCGACCTCGACGTGCACGCGCAGCGGCAACGAGCAGGCGAGCACCGCGCCGCCATAGAGGTCCGAGGGGTTCCCGAGCAGATTCGCGCGCGCCGGCGCGCTGGCCACGACCGGCCGCCCCGAGCTCATCCCGCCACCACCTGGAGCCGAAGCCAGCCGCTCTCGCCAACCGTCACCTCGCAGGTCCACAGCGACTCGTCGGCGTCCCATCCGAGCGCGGCGGAATGGTGCCCCTTCCCGACCTCCCAGCACGAAGCCGACGCCGGCGCGCGCGCGGCCCAGCCCACGATGCGCACGCGCTCGCCGGGCGCGCCGAGGACATCCAGGGCAACCCCCTCCGGCGTCGGCCACACGCCGCCCAACCGGCGATCCCCCGCCGTGGCGTAGCGATCGGGATCTCCGAGTACCGCCAGCTCGCCCGGCAGCAGGGGACACAGAACCCGGTAGTCCCAGTCGAGTGGCGCCAGCGAGAGCGAGAACGCGTGATCCGGCGCCACCCGCTGCGCGCGCTGCCGCCGCCACTCCCATGCCACGACGGGATGTGGCGGCGCCAGCGGCCCGAGATCCGCGAGCGGGAGCGAGAACTCCAGCGTCTCCTGCCCGCGATACGCGTTCAGCGAGACCAGATACGTCCAGCGACCGGCCGCATGCACGGTGTGGGCCTCGCCGACGAGGGGGTTCGGCTCGAGCGCTGCGTGCCCGCGCCAGCAGCGATCGAGCGCGGCCACCGGAACGTCGGGTCGCACGATCACGCCGTCACTGCGACACGTGCGCAGGATCAGCGCGCGATCGCTGCGTCCGACGCGGTCCCCGATGCCCACGGGACCAGCGGACAGCGCCGACAGCAACGCCTCCACCTCTGCGTACGGATCGCCATCGCGAGAGCCCTCGCCATCGCGGCGAGACAGGAACACGTCCTTGAACGGATGCAGACCGAGCGCTCGGGCCAGCGCGTTGCCGTGCAGGAACCAGGTCCACAGCGCGCCGGATCCGATCAGATACTTGTAGTCGCCGCTGGTCCGGATCGACGTGACTCGCTCCAGCGTCACGGTCTGGAAGAAGTCGGCCGGCGACGCCATGCACCACTGGAGGGTCATCCCATGCGCCGCAGCCGCGCGGTCCAGCCCCTCCTGCCACGCGCGAGCGCGCCCGGGCACCGCCCGCAACCCGCGCACCCCGACGAAGCATTCGATCAGCCAATCGTGCTCGAAGGTCTCGACACCCCAGCCGGCAGCCTGGTGCAACAGCCGTTCGTAGAGGGTCGCGTCCTTCGGGTGCGCGCGATCGCCATCGCGCCAGGCCTCGTGCGTCTCGAAGTACGGCGAGTCGCTCGCGAAGTGGCGGCAATGGGCGGCGAGCGGCGGATTGCCCAGCGCCTGCCGCAATGCCGGAATCCCATCGGGAAGGATGTCCGAACGCGCATCCCAGCGCACCAATCCGGTCGGCGGCACGGAGACATCGGGATCGTCGAACGGCCGAAGCTGGGCGTGGGGATAGAACCAGGAGTCGAGCTGGAAGACATCGAACGGGATCTCCTGCTCGCGCAGCGAGCGCGCAGCGGCCGTCAACGTCCCGACGACGCCCCCGCACTCCGGCTCGCTGCGGTACCAGTAGGCCGCGCCGTTGTCGGTCCAGTACGAGAGTTTCGCGCCGAGCGCGTCGACATAGCGGCCGGGGCGCCGCGTGCCGGCTCGCGTCCGCAACACGGTCGCATGTCGTTCGAGCGCGTCCCGCGGTCCGGCTGCCGACCACAGCGCCAGCTCGGTCGCGAAGCCGGCGGGGAGCTCTTCGAGATCGCCGTGCCAGCCACAACGCACTCCCTCGGGCCCCTCGCGGGCGCCGCGCGGCACCGCGATCACCTGGTCATGGAACGCGTCGAGTGGCGCCACCAGCAGAGCCCGTCCGTCGGGCACGATGAGCCACAGCGGCGCCACGACAGCCGGGCGGAACGGAAGCAGAAAGAACTTCGCGCAATCGGGATCCGAGTGCGTGGGCAGCGCGAACTCGGTGTAGGCATGCGCGAACGCACGCGTGCCCGACGGGAGACCATCCGTCCCGCGCAGATCCGGCCGGAACCACGGCCAGGCGATGGAGGGCTGATCGAAGGTTCCCGTTGCGACGCCGCGTACGGTGTCGGTCGCCTCGAGCCGAAATACCAGCAGGGGATGCTCCCGATAGGCGCGAATCGTCGTGCGAATCGGCTGCGACGGGGATGGCGACCACGAGAGCGCGAGCCCTTGGAACGGGCCGAGATCATCGGAGCCGGTGAAGTCCGACGCGTCTCGGAGTCGGGGAACCTCGACGTCCGCGTCGCGGCCCAGGCGCAGGCCGACCGGCCCGAGTGCATTCGGCGCCTGACCGCTCCAGACGACGCGGCCGGGTCCGACCTCGTCGAGCACGAACGCCAGTCCACCAGCAGCTTCGATGCGATCGACCGGAGCCATCGGCGCCTCTCCCGCGCAGCCCGGTCGGGAACCGGGGAAGGCGGCGATCGTAGCGCCGAAGACGCGGGACCGCGGGAATCCGTGTCCCTGTCCTCAGGCCGACGACGAACTCAGGCCGACGACGAACCGACGGGGGTCAACCACTGGACGCTGAACCAGTGGCGCTCGTCCGTCCACACCCGGCGCACCGCCAAGCCGACTCCCTCGGCCAGCCGAGCGAAACTTTCGAGCGAGTACTTGTACGAGTTCTCGGTATGGATCGACTCGCCAGCGATGAACTGGAAGCGGCGACCCGCCACGGTCACGTCCTGGTCGACGGTCGAGACCAGATGCATCTCGACACGGCCCGCCTCCTCGTTCCACAGCGCTCGATGCTGGAATTGGTCGAGCACGAAATCGGCGCCGACCTCCTCGTTCAGTCGCACCAACAGATTCCGATCGAAGGCCGCGGTCACCCCGGCCGCGTCGTCGTAGGCGGCTTCGAGCAGGCTCGGCGCCTTGCGCAGGTCGGCACCGATCAGGATCCCCCCGTCGGGCCGCGCCATCCGCGCCATCCGAGCGAGGAATCGCTGCGCTTCGGGAGGGGTGAAGTTCCCGATCGTGGAGCCCGGGAAGAACACGGCGCGCCGCGCGGGCTCGATGCGCGGATGCGGCAGCTCGAGCGATGCGCCGTAGTCCGCGCAGACGGGCAGCACTTCGAGCGTCGGATACGCCTGCGCCAGAACGTGGACGGAGTCCGCCAGCGCCGCGCTCGAAATGTCGATCGGGACGTAACCGGCTGGATCGTACAGACGATCGAGTAGCAAGCGCGTCTTGCGACTGCTTCCGCTGCCGAGTTCGATGAGCAGACAACGCGGCCCGAGACACGCCGCCATCTCGTCGGCGTGCGCCTCGAGAATCGCCACTTCGGTGCGCGTCGGATAGTACTCCGGCACGTCGCAGATCTGCTCGAAGAGCGCCGATCCACGCGCATCGTAGAAGTACTTGCACGGCAGGGTTTTGCGCGGCGCCGCCAGGCCGTTCCACGCGTCGTCTCGGAATTGAGAGGCGTCGGGACCGAGATTCCGGATCGCGGCCTTCGCGCTGCTGGACGCCTGCGCTCGCCGCTCCTGGGCAGCCTGCACTTGCTTCACGCGGCATCCCTCGCGAGCCGCAATCCGCTGAACTGCCAGCGAGCTCCGGCGGGAAAAAAGTTTCGGTAGCTCGCGCGCAGATGCTCGCGCGGCGACGCACACGAGCCCCCGCGCAACACCCATTGGTCACACATGAACTTCCCGTTGTACTCGCCGAGCGCGCCCGCCGATGTTCGAAACCCTGGATAGCCGACGTAGGGACTGGCCGTCCATTCCCAGACATCTCCGAACAGGCGCGCCGGCGCCTTGCAACCCTCGTCTGGAGCGAGCGGCTCCGGCTGTAACACGTCGTCTTCGACGAAGTTCCCCGTCACGGGCCGCGCCGCAGCCGCCGTCTCCCACTCCGCCTCGGTGGGAAGCCGCGCACCGGCCCAGC
Organism: uncultured Spirochaetales bacterium; assembly: GCA_964403735.1. GTDB lineage: Bacteria > Myxococcota_A > UBA9160 > UBA9160 > PR03 > CAADGG01. The sequence goes on from CAYOHN010000006.1 coordinate 16,799, forward strand.
GGGCGTAGGCATCGGCCTCGTAGAAGCTCACGTGACACACCGGCGCGTCAGGAAGGAGCGGCCGCGGGCCGCCCAGCGTGAAGACCTGCCAGACGCCATCGCTGCGCTCCCAGTAGGCCGGCGTCTGCCATCCGGATCGGCACACGGCCGCCCAGCCGTCCGACAACCACCATTCCGGCTGCTGGTAGCCACCGGCTTCGATGAAGCCGGCGAACTCGCCCTGTGTCACCGGTCGCGACGCCAGCTCGAAGCCCGGCACGAGCTGGCGATGGCGAGGGGCCTCGTTGTCGAAGTGGAAGCCGGGGCCGTCGGTCCCGAGCGAGCGGATGCCGGCTTCGAAACGATGCCAGAACAGCGACGCGCCGCCGGTCGCGGGGGGCGTCGGGAGATCGTCTCGATACGGGGGGCGGAGGGGGCTCTGCGCCAGCAGATGCTTCACGTCGGTGAGGATCAACTCCTGGTGCTGCTGTTCGTGCTGGAGCCCGAGTTCCACCAGACGCCGCTGCGCGGGATCGATGCGACCGGAGGACAGGCGCGCCTCGATGGCGCGATCGACGTGCTCTCGATAGGCGCGAACGCGCGCGAGGGAGGGCCGCGTCAGCAGCCCCCGTCGGGGTCTCGGATGCTGCTCGCCGATCGCGTTGTAGTAGGAGTTGAACAGGACGCGGAAGCTGGCATCGAACGGCGCGAACTCCGGCTCGGCCGTTTCCAGCACGAAGGTCTCGAAGAACCAGGTGGTGTGTGCCAGATGCCACTTCACCGGACTGGCATCCGGCATCGACTGCGCGACACAATCCTCGGGCGACAGCGGCGCGGCGAGCCGCTCGGTGGCCGCGCGGACCGTCCGATAGCGCGCGCGCAGAGTGATTGCGGACGTGTTTGCGGGGCGCTCGGGCGCCTCGTCCGTACACGGGGGGGGCGATGCGGCCGACGAACTCACGAAGCGCTCCACGAAGCCGTACGCAGCGAAAGGCGTCGAGGGCAACGCCGCCGGTGAGGCTAGCATCCCTGTGCCGGCTGCCATCCCAGCGGTCCTCCCCGAACCGCGGGCTCGCTCGCCGCTTCGCGGCGGATCGACATCACGTCGGGATCGTCATCCGTGACGCAGCGAGTTCCAGAGATTCTCGCCGGCGTCGAGCAAGCGGCTCGCGGCATCCGGGACGAACGTGGACATCAGGACCTCGTAATGTCGATCTGCTTCTGCCTCGGTGTAGTTCCGCGCATGTGGCAGATAGCGGAGCCAGCCATTCGCGATGCTCAGCACGGCGCCGGGAGTGACACCGAGCCGTCCCTTCCAGTCGAGCCCGACGTCGACCGTGGCCTCGGCCGGCAATGCGAGCAGCGCAGCGGGGCCGAGTCGCAACACCTGGAGCGATACCGAAGGCGCGAGGCCACCCGCGAAGAACGGCGCCGTGCGGTCGCGCAGGTAGGCGCGCACGGTCGCGATGCGGGGCCGTGCCTCGTCGGCGGGGAGCGACGCGGTGCGTTCGCCGATCCGCTGGAACCACTCTCCGACCGAGGGATCGAATTCCGGCGGGAGATCGAGCGCGGCGAGTGCGCGGAGACGATCGGCGGCCAGCTTCGCTGCAAATGCCTCTGCGCCGGCAGCGGCGCCGTGGACCGGAAGCTCGACGCTCGCGGCGACACAGCGCACCGGCGCATCGGCGTCCGTGGCGAGTCCCGCAGCCGCCTGCGCCACCGCCTCTCCCACCTCGCGTCCGAGCGCCTCCATCTCCTCGTCGCGCGCCCCGAGGCTCTGATTCGCGATCGCCAGATCCTGCAACCCGCGCGTGCGCGGATCGACGTCGCCATGCGCAGCGAGCGTGAAACACCCCAGAACTCCGGGGAGCGCCGCCTCGACCGCGCGAGACGCGGCGCCGGGCCAATCTGCCGAGTAGCGCAGGTTCTCATGCCCGAGCACCGTCGGGTGACACCCGTACGCGTAGAGGACGGCGAGCGGTGCGCCGTCGGTGCGGTCGATGCGAATCACCAGCACCGCCGGATCGACGGGGCCATCGGCGATCCGCCGGTTGCGACCGATGTGCGCTTCGGTGCGCCCGACACCCAGCCGCGCCGGCACCGCGGCGGCGCGCGCGCGAGCTCCCGACTCGACGGCAGCGTCGAGCAGTCGCGCGGCGGAGCGCGGTGTCGGGGCCCGTCCGAGCGCGGCGAATAGACCCGTCTCCGGACCGGAGTGCGTGTGCGTACAGGCCACCAGGACGCGACGCGCGGGCACACCGGTCCGCTCGGCAATGCGCGCGCGGATCGCCTCGGCCTGGCTCGGCGCGAGCAGGCACAGGTCCAGCTCGATCCAGATGCACTCGGAGTGCTCGGACAGGTAGAGCGCCCGCGCGTACAGGGGATCCCGGACGCCGACGGCAGTGCCGGTGCGAGCGCCGTACCCCATCATCGGCCCGCCGACCGGCGGCTCGAGCGGCACGCGTGCCGCGCCGGCACGCAGCGGATGTCGTGCGCGGGTCACGACGCGACGGCCGCGGCGGGCGGTCGCGGCGTCGACTCGCCGCGCAGCGTCGCGAGCGCCACGCCTCCGACGATCAGCGCCGCGCCCAGCACCGACCACAGCGCCGCCGGCTCGCCGAGGGCGAGCACGCCGACGGCGAGGCCCACGGCGGGTTGTACGAAGACGAAGATCGCCATGGTGCCCGCACTGACCTCTCGCAGCGCGCGGTTCCACGCGAGCGTGGCGACGCCGGAGGCCAGCAGCGCGAGCAGGAGCAGCCAGCCGAACGCCGGGAGCGCTCGCTCCCACGAGAACGGCTCCAGCAAGGCGAACGGAATCAGCGGCACCGCGGACAGGATACTGGCTCGGATCGCCACGCGGAGGGGATCGTGGCGAGCGACCAGCGACTTCGCGGCCAGCGTGTAGATCGCCCAGCACAGATGTCCTGCCGCCATCAGCAGATCGCCGCCGAAATGTCCGGCGCCGGGCGTGGCCGCACCGAGGCTCGACGGCACCACGATCATCAGCGTCCCCGCCAGACCGAGTCCCGCCGCCAGCGCGTGCGGCAATCCGAGCGGCTCGCGCAGCACGAACGCGGCGCCGAGCAAGATCCCGATCGGCTCGAGCGGAGAGAGCAGCGCTCCGTGGGTCGCCGTCGAGAGCGTGAGGCCGACCGCGCCGAGGACCTGGGGCAGCGCAAAGCCGCCCCACGAGAGCGCGAGCAACAGCACCCAGTCGCGGCGGCTCCAGGGCATGGCTGGCCCCAGTCTGCCGCCGCGCATATAGGGGCTCGCCGCTGCCAGGACCATCAGCAGGCCCGCGCCGAGGACCTGGCGCGCGACGGTCAGTCCGAACGGACCCATCCCTTCGAGCGCCAGCTTGGTCAGGGCGGGGGTCGAGCCACCGATCCCCTGCGCGAGCCAGACCCAGGCGAGCGTGGAGGGCCGCATCGCAGATCACGGTAGCAGGCGGCGGTGCGGGCCTCCCTCAGCGCGCGTTCCCGCCGCGCAGCGTTCAGTCCTCGCCGTCGCCGAGCTGCTCGGCCAGGTAGCGCTCCTTGCCGATCTGCGAGACCACGTAGAGTTGCGATTCGAGCCAGTCGAGGCCGCGCTCCTCGCCCTGCAGGTTGTCCTCGAGCAGCGCGCGCGTGCCATTGTCGCCTTTGTCGCGCGCCAGCGCGATCGCGCGGTTGTAACGCTGTACGGCGTCGACCTCCATCGCCAGATCCACGCGGTGCTGCTCGACGGGATCCTCACCGACCCGGACCGGCGAGAGACGCTGCATGTTCGGCACGCCCTCGAGGAACAGGATGCGCTCGATCAGCTTGTCGGCGTCCTTCATCTCGTCGATCGACTCGTCGTACTTCTTCTTTGCGAGCCGGTGATAGCCCCAGTTGCGACACATCCGGGAGTGGATGAAGTACTGATTGATCGCGGTCAGCTCCGCGGTCAGGATCTCGTTGAGCGCCTCGATGATCTGCGGATCGCCGCGCACCGCGTTCCTCCTCGTCGTTCCGCGCCCCGAGTGCGCGGGAAGACTCGGAAACTAGCGCGCGCTGGCGAGATCGGCGTCGACGGTGCGTGGCTCGAACGCGCCGAGTTCCGACACGATCACTTCTCGGACGGCGTCCGCGCAGCCGCCGCAACCGCTCGCCGCACCGCAGGCGCTCGACACCTCGCGCAGTGTGACGGCGCCGTTGCGGACGCTTCGACGGATCTCTCGGTCGCTGGTGGCACGGCAGTGACAGACGATCACGGGATCTCCAACGCAGAAGATGGGAAGAAGTTATATCGGCTGAAAATGAAAATCAATATCGTGAAAAGATCGCCCGTGACCGAGAAACCCCGGAGCCGAGGGAGTTCGGACCCATCACAGAACGTCAGTTGAGAACATGCAATCGATCGATGCACACACATGAACTAATGCATTCAAATAATGCATATTGGGAACTTAATGATGCACATCGTTGAATGAGAATCGCCTTCTTCTTCCACCAGAATCGTTCTCACCCAAAAAGATCGCCCCAGGGGGCCGGCACGCCGCTTGCTTTGATGCAGTGCGTCGCGTTGATTTCGACGCAAGGAGATTCCACGATGTTGCGCTTTCCCACGATGTCCCTGGCCGCCCTGGCGATCTTTGCCCTCCCGCTGGCGGGAGTCGCGGAGTCCCAGATTCCCGAGACGGATTCCGAGGCGGTGATCCTGGCCGCCGTCGAAGACGCCGCTCCCGTCGCTCCGGTCCGGATCGCGAAGCCGCGCGGCGAGGACGAAGCCGCGACGCAGACGAAGCGATCCGCTCGCGGCTCGAACCAGAGCATGGCGGGCTTCCGCTTCTCGGACGCCTATGCGTTCCCGCAACAGACGCTGCCGGTGAACTTCCCGAGCCTTCCGACCTTCGGTTTCTAGCCACGCGAAGCGCGGAGTTCTCCCCCAGAGGTCCGCGGGAACCCGGCCCCGCTCCGAGCCCCCTCGGAGCGGGGTCTTCGCATTTCCGGGCGTCGTCAAGCTCGCGCCTCGATCGTGCGGACCTCACCGGCCGCGAGAAACCAGAGCTCGAAGCGCGGCGGCGCCGCGAGGCCGAGCGCGTCCTGCACGGCGCGCTGGTACGCGCGGCCCTGTTCTCGATAGCGTTCGCGTTTCGCATCGAGCGCATCGGGATCCGCGACGGCGTCGGTCTTGAAGTCGACGATGACCACGTCCGCCGCCGGATCGCGGTAGACGAGATCGATCGCGCCGACCCCCGCGCCGACGGGGCCGGGTCCGCTTGCGAAGGGTCCGAGCAGCACCGGAAGTTCGCGCGCGACGATCTGCGGCCCGAGTTCGCGGAGCCGTTCCCAGAAGGGTCCGTCGCGGAAGGTCTGCACCAGCGCGTCGAAGCGCGCGCACAACGCCGCCCGGCGGGTCCCGGGAACGTCCCGAACCGCGGCCTCCCGAACGCCGACAGATTCGCGTTCCCACTCCGCCGCGAGCGCGCTCGATTCCCAGTCCATCCGTTCGAGCAGCGCGTGCAGCGCCGACCCGGCCGCCGACGCGAGCTCCGCGTCGATGCCGGGCCCCACCCGCCGCAGGGGTGCCGGTGCCTCGAGCTGCTCCCCGTGCGCGTCGCTTCGGATCGCCGTCGACGTCGCGGTCACGGCAGCGGTGAGCGGCCGTTGCGCACGCTCGGCGGCGTGTGCGCGTGCTCTTCTCAACTGATCGGCTTCGCGCTGGAGCTGCGCGACGTCGACGCCACTGGCGGCTTCGCGCGCTGCGGGAGACTCGGCCGGCCGCTGCGCGCGATCCAGGAACACCCAACGCACTCCCGCCTCCTCGACGACGCCGTCCCAGGCGTCCCCGCGGCGCATGCCCTCGGCGACCGCTTCGACGCGAGCGGCCCCGCGACTCGTCTCGAGCAGCGGTCCGTGCACGCCGTCTTTGTCCGCCGCGGACCAGTGCCCCGACACCACGAGGCGACGCTGGGCCCGCGTCAGCGCCACGTACAGCGTGCGCACGCGCTCGAGTTCCTCGATGCGCTCGCGCGCGGCGCGCACCTGGTCGAAACCGAGCGTCGCGACGCCCGCCGCGCCGAGACTCCACTCGCCGGCCAGCTCGCCGTCAACACTTCCACCGCTGCCTCCGGACCCACCGGACCCACCGATCCGGAAGGGCTCCAGGCCCGAGCGGCGATTCTGGCCCTTGTGCAGCTGCAACAGATAGACGTGCTCGAACTGGAGACCCTTGGCGCCGTGGATCGTCATGACCTGCACCGCGTCCTCGCTCGGATGGGCCGGCCGGCCTTCGTGATCTTCGATCCCCGCGTCCTCGTCGCGGCGGAGCAGGCGCGCAACGGCTGCCAGGTCGCCTTCCTGCTCCTCGAGCGCCCGCCCGAACTCCCGGAAGAAGCGTTCGAGATGGGCGAGCCGCCACGCCCCGAGAAAGCGCGAAGCCTCGCCGGCCTCGATCAGCGACAGCGTGCGCACGCGGTCGACGAAGTGCTCGACCGGTTCCGTCCGCAGCGACCGTCGGAGCGCCGCGAGCACGTCCACCGCATGCAGCAGCGATTCCTCCCAGCCCGAGACCTCCGCGAGTCCCGGCACCGAGGTCTCGATCGGACGCAGCGCCGCTGCGGCCTCGGCGACTCGTGCCGCCAGCTCTGCGCGCGCGCCGGGCAGGCCGTCGAGCGTGCGGCGCACGAGATCCGGGAGGCCGCGCTGCCAGAGCGGACGCCACGCCGCATCCGGGACGCCCACCCACGCCGATCGCAACGTCGCGACCAGCGCGATCTGGTCGCTGGCATCGAGCACTGTGCGGACCAGCGCGCGCGCTTCGACCACCTCGCGGCGACGCCCGTACTGCGGATCGCGGCCGACGGTGTACGGGATCCCCGCGCGGCGCAGCTCTTCCAGGTAGACGTCGACATCGCCGGTCGTCCGGAGCAGAAGACCGACCTCGGCCCAGCGGAAGGCGCGGCCGGCCTCGCGCGCTTCTCGCGCGACGCGCAGCAGGTCCGCGGCCAGCCAGCGCGCCTCTCGCGCCGTCGCCTCGGGCCGCACCGTGCGCGCCGCTCGCGTTTCGCCGTCGGCCGTCAGCTCCGACCAGTCCGACGCGATCCAGTGTTCCACGATCGGCACCGGCCCGTCCGGATCCAGTGTCGCTCCGGGCTCGAGGGGCTCGAACGGCGGCTGGGCGCGCGGCACCTCCTGCATCACGGGCGCCACCACCCGCTCGACCTCATCGAGGATCGCCGCGGCGGAGCGGTAGTTCACGCACAGGAAGTGGACGGCGCCGTCAGCCGCGAGAAGCTGCGCGCGGAAGCCCTCGTAGGCGGCCAGATCCGCATTCCTCCAGCCGTAGATCGACTGTTTCGGATCGCCGACGACGAACAGGCCGGGCACCGCGACCGGTCCGGGATCCAGCGCGATCCGCGCCACCAGCGCACACTGCGCCGTATCGGTGTCCTGAAACTCGTCGACCAGCAACTGATCGATGCGGGCACGCACGCGGGCCGTCACATCCGGGTGTCGTTCGAGCAACCGCGAGGCCTTGCGCAGCAGTCCGTCGAAGCTCTCGGCGCCGCTCCGGTGCATGCGCCGCGCCGCGTCGGCGTAGAGCGGCGCCAGGACGCGGTGGACCTGCCGCAAGCGGACGGGATCCAGCTCGATCAGGTGACGCAGGATCGGAGCGAGTCTGGCGGCGACCGCGACGAACTCGGCTTCACGCCCGTCGATCGCCGTGCGCTCTCCCTTCGCCGGAAAGCGACCGGCGGCAAAGTCCGCGAGTCTCTTGCGATGCTTGTCCTGCCATCGTTCCGCCACTTCCCCGAGCCATCGGGTCAACGCGTCGGCATCGGGCAGCGCCGCCCCCGGTGATGCGATCGAGGTCAGCGTCGACGCCGCGGCATCCGCGACCTCGGCGCCCGTGCCCTGGCGACGCATGCCCGTGAGACAGCCCGCCTCCGCCGCGAGGAAGCACTCGAGCGCCGCTCTCGCCCGCGTCACCAGTGCGGCGACGCGCGGCTCCGCCAGCGGATCGACGGCGAACTCCGCCGGATCCACCGCGCCCGCGAGCAGCGCGTCGAGCATCTCCTCGATCGCGCGCGGCCCGATCTCGGCCTCGAACAGCGCCAGGAAGTCCTCGTCGTCCGCGCGCGCCGGATCGCCGATCCACGCCTCCACGGTCTCGCGAGCGGCCTCCCCTCGCGCGCGACCGCTGGCATCGACCGCGAAGCGGGGATGGACGCCGGCCTCGAGCGGATGCTCGCGCAGCAGCCGCGCGCAGAACGCATGGATCGTCGACACGCGCAGCCGATCGAACGCCGCCAGCAGCGCGCGCGCGCGAGTGCGCTGGATGGCCGGATCGGCGGGGAGCGCGTCGGGGTCGAGATGAAGCGTCGCGGGCGGCGGCGGGAGATCCTGACCGAGCTGCTGGAGCGTCCGGCCGATGCGCTCCTCCATCTCGGCCGCCGCGGCTTCGGTGAAGGTGATCGCCACCACCCGCTCGAGCACGCGCGCAGCGACGGCGTCCGGATCCCGCGCCTCGTCGCGCGCGGCCAGCCGCTGCTCCGCACGCACCCACCCCGGGCCGAGACACCAGACGACGACGCGCGCGACGAGCACGCTGGTCTTCCCGGTCCCGGCGCCGGCTTGCAACAGCAGCGGCCGTTCGAACTCGCACTGCGCGCGCAGGCGCGCCTCGCGGTCCGCGGCCCGGCGCGCGGCGCCGCCTGCAGCGCGCACCTCGGCGGTCATTCCTCCTCCCCCGGATCGCTCGCCTGGCGGTCCTCGCGCCCGGCGGCCTTCGCCTCCGCCGGCAGTCGCAGCACGGCGAGCGCGGCGCTTTCGGTTGGCGTGAGCCCGGGCGTGAGCTGCTGGGGGGCGCTGGCGCTGGCCGCGTCGATCCACGCCGTCAGCCGCGCGCGGTGCGCATGATCTCCGCGCAGGCACGCAGCGGAGACCTCGCAGCTGCTACACGGCGCCTGTCCCTCTGGCGTGTCGAGTCTCGGCACGAAGGCGCCGTGATCCGCGGCGCGAAACAACTTGGTGAGCGTCGCGTGCATCGCATCGACGGCGTTGATTCCGTAGGCATCGTCGGCAACCGCGAGCGCGCGCGCGTCGTCCGCCAGGTCCTCGCGCAGGAACAGGTACCGCCCTTCGACCGCGCGCCCGGGCGCGAGGGCGTGGCCGACGACGTGGTAGACGACCGCCTGCAGCTTCTCGCCCCGCCGGATCGCCTCGAGCAGGTGTTGCTGACGCGTCGACGCTTTCTTCGCGGTCGAGATCGGCGTTCCCGCCTTGTAGTCCGTGATGCGCAGCGTGCCGTCCGCCGAGAGATCGACGCGGTCGGCGCGGAAGCCGATCCGGCGCGGCGCGCCGTCCACCGCGGGCGCGTCGAGCACGGCCTCGAGCTCGGCGCCGAGCACCGGCAGACCGTCCGGTTCGCCCCAATCCACGGCACGCGCCGTCGCCAGCAGCGGGCGCACGCGCCGGGCGAGCGCCGCGGCAAAACCCGGCAGCGCCACGCCCGCTTCGACGACGACGGCGCGCGCCGCATCGGCGAGCCATCGCTCGAGCACGTCGGGCGCCGGCCACGGCGCTGGCACGGGCCCGGCGGCGAGCGCCGCCGCAAGCTGTTCCCGCGGCGCCGGCAAGGCCTCGTCGACGACCCGGCCGAGCACGCGGTCGACGACGCGGCCCGCCATCTGCCGTGTCTGTTCGGGAAGATCCTCGAGCGCATCGGGAACCGGCTCGAGGCCCAGCTCGCGGCGCAGGAACGCCTGCCAGGGGCAGCGCGCGAGCTGCTCGAGCCGCGTGACGAAGAGCTCGGACGCCGGCCGGGACGAGGCGCCGACCCAGCCGAACCACGGACCGAGCGACGGCACGGCGCCGTCGCCGTCGCCGAGGTTGAAGGGCGCGACGTCGAGTCCGCGCAACGCCGTCGCGTGTACGCGGGCGAGGGCGCCGATGTCGAGCGCGGCGAGCGCCGGATCTCCGATCGACGGCTCCGCGTGCAGGGTGTCTCGCACCTCCGCCAACGCGATCTCGTGTACCTGCTCGAGCAGGCCCGCGTGGCGCGATGCTCCGGCCAGGCCGGCAAGGACGGCATGCTCGTGCGCCGGGCGCGGCGCCGCCGCGACTTCCGGATCCGAGGCGGGAGCGAGCGCGAACACCGGCGGTGCCAGGATCTCCGGGAGTTCTCCGCCACTGCGCGAGACCCGGAGTCGCGTCAGGAAGGGAGACTCGACGCGCGTCCGCCCCTCGTCGTTGACCGCCTGCCACGCGAGGACGACGTGCGGTGCCGCCGCGCACAGCGACGCGAACTGTGCCCGCTCCTCATCGCGCAGCCGTCCCTTCACCGGCATCTCGGACAGCACGTCGCGGCGGATGCGGGCGCGCAGCGCGTCGGGAAGCACGGGGTCGTCGCTGGCCACGCGCGGAAAGACGCCGCGATTCATCCCGAGCACGAAGAGCCGTGCGAAGGTCCGCGCGCGCGCCGCCGTGAAGGTCAGCACCTGCACGCCGGCGCCCGCCCCGCCGACAGACGACTGGCTCGCGTCCGCGAGGGCCGCCACGAACAGCTCCGTCGCCTCCTCGCGGGTCAGCTCGAAGTCCTCCGGGATCTCGCGCGCCAGCGCGTCGATGGGCGCCAGCCCGCCGTCACCGTCAGTCTGGGAGGCGGACGCTTCGTCCGGCTGCTCGCTCCGCCACGCCAGCGGCCCGTCGAGCAGCGCGCGCAGCGCCTCGACATGAGCGGCGAACGGCGCCGCGTCCGGCCAGCGACCGAGTGCCGCCAGCGCGGCTTCTGCGCGCGTGCGCGCCTCCTCGAGCCGCCCGCGCGAGACCCGGCGACGGCGATTGCGCGCCGCCGCGGTCGCGCGCTGATCCTCGTCCGTGTCGGGCTCCGAGTGCGCAGCCCCGCCCTCCCCGACGGCGCCGCCGCGCCGCACCGAGAGTCGCAACGAGTCGGGGTCCCCGAGCGCGGCATCGAGATCGAGCGCAGCCACCTGCCCGAGGCGACCCGCGCCGAGCGCGTGCAGCGCGACGCGCAGGTCCGGATCCGCCGCGTCCGGCCGGCCGTCGGCATCCAGCCAGGACTCCATCGGCGCGGCGGCCCCGTCGGCGAGCACGCGGCCGAGCGCCGTGATCCGGCGCGTCGCGGCGTCCGGCCCCGCGCTCACGCCATCGCACGAGAATGGGATGCCGAGGCGACCCAGCTGCGCGGCCAGCGCGGCGCGATACGGCTCGAAGCTCGGCGCGACGATGCCGATCGATTCGGGCGCATCGCCGGCATCGAGCCGCGCGCGGATCCGTGCGGCAACGGCGCGCAGTTCTGCCGCCGAGCCGGGCGCGCGCAGCAGCGCGATCGCTGCGGGCGCCGCGATCCCGGGCGGCGCGTCGATCGCCTCCTCGCCGCCGGTCGCATCGCGCAGTCGATCGCAGAACTCTTTGGCGTAGCGATCCTCGCGCCGCTCCGGCGCCGCCGGATCGGCGGGGACGTCGACGACGACGCGGCCGCTGAACGCGCGCACGAGAGCCTCGAGCCATTCGACCACGAGCCCCGTGGCGTCGGCGAAACCATGGACCCACAGCCCCGCCGTCGGCAGCAGCGCCTCCGGCGACGCCCCCGGCCCGTGCAGCGCGTCGCGCGCGCGCGCCAACAGGGCGGTGCGGTGACCGAGATCCTGCGCCGCGAGCACGGCCAGCGTCTGAAGCGCCACGCGGCCCACCGCCTGCGCGCGGGCCACGGCTGTCGCCGAGAGCTCGTCCTCGGCCTGAACCGCCGCGATCGCCTCCTCGAAGGCCTCGGCGGACGCGGCGTCGAAGCCGGCGTCGAGCAAATCGCGAACAGCGCCGTCGACGATGCCATAGCCGTCATCGAGCTCGCCGAGCCAGCGCGCGAGTACCGGCTCCGCGGCCGCGTGGCGCCGGACCAGCACCGGAATTAGCGCGCTCCCGCGCGGCGCGGGCCACCCCGCGCGGGCGAGCGCTTCGAACGCGAGCGCAACGTGCGTCTGCACCTGCACGCCGAGCAGCGAACCGCCCGCGTGCGCGACGAGCCGCGCCGCGACGTGCCGGCGCAAGCTCAGCGACGGCACGACGATCCGCAACGGCCGGCGCAGCGCCGTCGCATCGCCCGCACACAACTGCTCCTCGCGCGCCCGGGCCGCGCGGGCGACTTCGTCCAGCAAGCGCGCCTCGGCCGCGCGCGGCCCGGCGGCCAGCAGCAGTCGCGGTTGGTGGGACCGGGAATCGGAACTCATGGACGGAACGGTAGTCCGCCGGTGCGACGGATGCGGTCACGGCGGCGAACCCGAGTCCTATCGAACAGGAGTTTCGACCTTCGGTTCGTCCGAACATCCGGCTCAGGAGGGGGCGGCGGAATCTGCGGAGGCCTGCGGAAGCGGGGACGTTCGTTCCGAACTTTCATTCCGCCCGGCAGTCGGCTCAGCGAACTCGATGACTTCGATCGGCGGAATGAAACTTCGGAACGAATGTCCCCGCTCTCACGAGGATCGCGAGGCTGCGGTCCGCGAGGCAGTGGCCGAGGGCGAAGCGCTCAGCTCTTCGGGAAGCCCTCGACGCGCCCGGGCAGCCACTTCGCGAGGTCGGTCCAATGGACGAGGAGCACCGGAGGATCGCTGGCACGAGCCATGGGCGCGCTCCCCCCGAAGCGCGGGGCCGCGCGGCTCGAGCCCCGCGCGGCCCCGGAAGGGGTCCAAGGCCAAGGGATCAGAGGGTCCGCTTGCGACGCTCCTGCCGCGCGGCCAGGCCTGCGAGAGCGATCACCGCCGGGAGGCTCGTAGCGGGCTCGGGGACCGGACTCGCGACACGAAACCCGATGAAGTCGTTCTCGTTGAACGGGTTGCTGATGACCGGGTTCGACGCGGCGAGGAAGCTGGCATTGTTGTTCCAGCTCCCGCCCCGGACGCCCGGGCTCGAGTCGCTCCCGATCTGCTCGTTCCACTCGAACACATTCCCGCCCTGGTCGAACGTCCCGCTCGGACTCGGCGAGCCCGTGTACGCGCCTACCACGGTCAGGTTGCCGACCACACCCTCGCAGTTCGCCCTGTTCTGCGTCGGCCCTGGCGCCTCGCACACCGTCGGATCGTTCGAGCCCGCAGGGAAGTCGAGGTAGTTCTGTGCCACGCGATCCCAGTACGCCGCCTTGTACCACTCGTCCTCGCTTGGCAGGGAGATGTTCGCGCCCTCGTTGCGCGTCACCATGTTGCCGTTGCTCGGTGTCGCCGTCCCGCCGAGCAGCGTGTACGCGCCCGTCTCCGTATCCCCGCTCCCCTGCCCGTTGTTCAGCCAGTTCGTGAAGCGCAGGCTGTCGAAGAACGACACGAAGTTCACTGGCTTGTTCTCGAAGCCGGGCTTCACCTCGTACGTGAAGCTTCCCGAACTCCCGCTGCGCGTGATCCCGCCCTGGTCTCTGCTGTCCATGTTCGGGTTGTAGAGCCCGAGCGGGTCGTCCGCGGCCTTCGCGTTCAGGAACTCC
>CAYOHN010000007.1:0-29598 GCA_964403735.1 uncultured Spirochaetales bacterium
GCCGGCGTTCCTCGAGCACTTCGCCGCGCGCTGGCCGATGGACGCCGACGACGTGTCGGTACAGGACGTGCGCGAAGGGCGCGCCGGCCGCGGATCGACGCTGTCGGGCGATCCGCGCTGGCGCCGCATCAGCGAGCAGCGCGCTGGCGCGAAGTCCGTGTTCCACTTCGACGTGCCCGGGTCGGTGGCGAAGTCGACGCATGCCGGGCTTCCGTGGCTGCTCGCGCTTCGCCGAGCAGCCGGCGACCGTCTGCAGTGCTGGCCGTTCGACGGTTGGCAGCCGGCGCCGGGGCGATCGCTGCTGGTGGAGGTGTATCCGTCGCTCGTGCGGCACGCGTTCGCGCGCGAGGGACGCAGTCCCGATCAGCACGATGCGTACAGTGCCGCCGCGTGGCTTCGCCAGGCCGATCGCGATGGAACTCTCGCCGCGCATCTGACGCCGTCGCTGTCTGACGCCGAGCGCGTCGCGGCCGAGCTCGAAGGCTGGATCCTCGGCGTCGCCTGAGGCCCTTGGGTGCTCGGCGGTCGAAGTCGTGCGCGCAGCGCCTACCCTGCGCGGCCATGAACGCCCCGGCTCCGAGTCCGTCGCCGTCGCCGCGTCGCTGGTTTCCCGGCTACGACGTGGCGGCCGTGTCGACGCTCTCGCTGATCGCGACGGCACCCGGGCAGACCTTCGTGATCGCGCAGCTCAACGTGCCGCTGTCGAGCGCATTCTCCATTCCGCCGCTCACGCTCAACACCGCGTACATGCTGGCGACGGTTCTCGCGGCCATTCCGCTCGTCGTCGTCGGCCGGCTCACCGATCGGCTGGGACCGCGCCGGTCGCTGGCGCTGGTGGCCGCCGCATTCGCCGCGGGCTGCGGCGCCATGGCCGCGGCGCACGGAATCGTCGGCGTGTTCGTCGGCTTCTTCCTGCTGCGCTTCCTCGGTCAGGGATCGCTGGCACTGGTCGCGCAGCATGCGCTCGCGATGTGGTTCCATCGCCGGCTCGGCGCGATCCAGGGTGTGAAGCAGGTGGTGCTGTTCGGCGCGTGGATTCCGCTCCCGTTGCTGACCCACACGCTGATCGACGCAGTCGGCTGGCGCGGGACGTACGCGATCTTCGGCGCGGCGGTCGCGCTGCTGGTGATTCCGCTGGCGCTCGGCTTCGTGCGCGATCGGCCGGAGGACGTGGGGCTGCGGATGGACGATGATCCGGCGCCGGCTCCCGTCCCGGATGCGCCCCGCGATCCGCGCGAACAGCTTGGCGAGGAGCTTCCGGGCGCGACCGGCAGTGGTCCGTATCCCGGCGCGATCGCCTCCGATCCCCGCCCAGAGGTCTCCGCCGACGGTGACTGGACGCTGCGCGCGGCGCTCCGGACGCGGAGCTACTGGACGCTCGCAGGTCTGTTCTTCGTCTCGGCGCTGATCGGCACGGCGCTGCTCTTCGACTTGCAACCGATCCTCGTCTCGCGCGGGCTGCCGGCGACAGCCGCGGCGCTGCCGGTCAGCGTGTGGACCGCAGCGATGGCGATCCTGGCGTTGCCGGCGGGGCTACTGGCAGATCGCGTGCGCGCGCGTGTGTTGATTCCGCTGGCGGGGCTCGGCATCGCGTTCGGTCCGCTGGTGTTGTGGCAGACGACCGGGGTGAGCGGCGCGATGGTGGCGTTGGTCGGCAGTGCCGTCGGCCAGTCGCTCGGCGCCGCCTGCGGCAGCGCGAGTACCGCGCGCTACTTCGGTCGCACCCATCACGGCGCCATCCGTGCGTCGCTGGCGCGGATCGCCGTGGTCGGTACCGGTTTCGGACCCCTCTTCACGGGGATCAGCGCGTCGCTGACGGAGGGCTACGGCGCGGCGCTACTCGGCTTCGTCGTGCTGTGCGTTCCGCTGGTCGTCGCCGCGTGCTGGCTCGCGCCGCCGCGCGCTGCGCACCCGGCGCGCTGACGTTCGGGACCTTCACTCGACGTCCCCGCGCGAGTCCGTCCGCTATACAGCCGGGATGCGCGTCAGCCTGCACGAAGAACGTCTCGCGACGGCGCTTCGCGTCCTGCTCGACAGCGGCGCCGCCAGCGTCGTCGATCTCGGCTGTGGGTCGGGCGCGCTGCTGGCGCGGCTCGCCGAGCAGCCGCAGTTCACGAAAATCGTCGGCGTCGACATCTCGGGCGCCGCCCTGATCAGCGCCGAGGAGAATCTCGGCAGTCGGCTCTCGCGCAGCGACGATCGCCTCTCGCTGCTGCACGGGTCCTTTACCGACGAGGACCCGCGCCTGGTCGGTTTCGATGCGGCCGTCTTGCTGGAGGCCATCGAACACATCGAGCCGGATCGCTTGTCGGTCGTCGAACGGACGGTGTTCGGATTCTTCCGCGCGAAGCTGGTGATCGTGACGACACCGAACCGCGAGTACAACGATCTCTACGGCCAGCCGGAGGAGCGCCTGCGCCATCCGGATCACCGCTTCGAGTGGAGCCGCGCCCGGTTCCAGGCGTGGGCCGGCGGCGTGGCGGCGCGCAATGGCTACGAGGTGGCCTTCGGGGGGGTCGGCTGGGAGCATCCGGTGCGAGGCTGCTCGACGCAGATGGCGTGCTTCCAACGGGTCGACCCGCCCGGACGCTGACGGTCGGCTATTCTAAATAAGGCCATGAGCACGGCACCCCGCACCCCGCCGGTCGAGTCCTTCATCGACGTTCCCGGTCACGGCCGGATCCGCGTCCGCGACATCCCCGGTCCGCCCGGCGCGCCGGCACTGCTGCTGCTGCACGGGCTGGGTGCCACCGGGCGGCTCAACTGGGGTGCCTGCTATCGGCCGCTGTCTCGACAGTTCCGTGTTCTCAGCCTGGATCATCGCGGCCACGGCAGCGGCTTGCGGACGACGCATTTCCGGCTCGAGGAGTGCGCCGACGATGCAGCCGCCACCCTGCGCACACTCGGCATCGAGCGCGCGATCGCCGTCGGCTACTCGATGGGCGGGCCGATCGCATCGCTGACGTGGCAGCGTCATCCCGAGCAGGTGCTCGGTTTGGTGCTGTGCGCGACGGCGCGCCACTTCGTTCCGCGCCGCGTGGCGCGGCTCGCGCGCGTGACGCTGCCGATGGCCGCGTCGGCGCTGCGCCTGGTTCCCGACGCCGCGCGCCGGCACATGGTCCAGCGCATGCTGGTCCGCATCGAACACCCGGAGCTCCGCGATCGCATCCGCGAGGATTTCCTCGGCCACGAACCGGCGACGGTGATCCAGGCCGCCGACGCGCTGACGCGCTTTTCTTCGCACGACTGGATCGGCACCGTCAACGTGCCGACGGCGGTGCTACTGACGACGCGCGACGAGCTGGTGCCGCCGGTTCGCCAGCGCAAGCTCGCGAGCTCCATCCCGGGGGCGGAGGTCTTCGAGATCGACGGGGATCACGACGCGTGCGTGCGCGCACCCGGGTTTGCGCCGACGCTGGTGCAGGCCTGTCTGTCGGTGGCGCGCCGAGCGGGCGTCTCGCTGGAAGAGCAGGGCTCTGCCGCCGGGGCGTCGAGCGCAGTCGGCCGTTCGCACTGACAGATGGACGATCCGGTCGATCGCCCGGAGCCCGTCGAGGTTCCCGCCAGCGCGCTTCCCGAGGACACGCTGCGCGCGCTGCTCGAGAGCTTCGTCGCACGTGAGGGCACGGACTACGGCGAACGCGAGCGGACCCTCGAAGAAAAGGTGGCCGACGTACGGCGCCAGCTCGACCGCGGAGACGCGCGGATCGTCTTCGACCGGGAGACCGAGAGCGTGAACATCGTTCCGGTGCGCCGGGTCTGGTAGGCAGCGACGGCGAGAGAGAAGCCTCGCGAACGAGGGCTCGGGCCGGCGCGAAGTGCCCCTTGTGCCGCCGGGTGCTCCACGGCGGGCGGCAGCGGATGCGCAAGCTGTTCGCTCGCCGCAAGAGGTGGCGACGTTGGCTGAGTGAGTACATTGTACCCACGTCAGGGAGGGAGCCCCAGCGCCATGAAGACCCGTCTCGTTCGCATCGGAAATTCTCGTGGGGTCCGCCTCCCGAAGCCGCTCATCGAGGAGGCCGGGTTGTCGGAGGAGGTGGAAGTCCACGCACAAGGGGGGTCGATCGTCATCCTTCCGGTGAGCGGTGTCCGGTCCGGGTGGGCCGAGGCTGCTCAGCGGCTCCGCGAACGAGACGCCGATCGGCTTCTCGACGAGCCGACCGCCACCCGCTTCGACCAGAAGGAATGGGCATGGTAGGACCGGCCACGGTCCGCCGGGGGCAAGTTCTCTCGGTCAACCTCGATCCGACACGTGGCCGAGAGATCCGCAAGACCCGGCCCTGCGTCGTCGTTTCGCCGGACGATCTCAACGACCATCTCCGGACGTTCATCGTGGCCCCGCTCACGACGGAAGGGCATCCCTATCCCTTCCGCATCGCCTGCCGATTTCGGGCTCGGCGGGGATTCGTGGTTCTCGATCAGCTTCGGACCGTGGACCAAGAGCGTGTTGCTCGCACGCTCGGCTCGCTGTCGGCGCCGACGATGGGGCGGGTTCTCGGGGTGCTGCAAGAGATGTTCGCCGTTGGAAGGAATCGGGCTGACACGCCGTGGAAGCTGTCGGCCTCGGGCTTCAGCCGTTCGACCTGCCTTCGGTGAGCCGCAGCGTGGTACCGACTGGCCGTCGCACTGGTTGCCGCGTGATGGGTCGGAGTCCGGGTCCCAGGCCTGCTGACTGCACCAGGCAGACGTACGACGCCGCGTTCGGTGAACTCCGCCTCTTGCCCGGCCGTCAGCACTCGAGTTTCTTTCGTCGGATCTTTTTTCCCGCTCAACGGGCTGCCGGCTCAGCTGCATCAAGCAGCGCTGGCCCGTAGCGCTGGGACCGAGCCGTTCGCCGCCAGACCGTACCACGGAACGACAGGAACGAGCGGTTTGGTGTCACCGCGTTCCCATCGACCTCTGGTAGGTTCTGACACGGCAACCTGGCGCCTCGGCCGGGCCGCGGAGGCGCTGTGGCTCCCAGCTGAGCGCACGGTCCGTTGGGCAGGGGGAGGAGGCTTTGGCGCGGTTCTGGGCCGCCGCTTTGGACGGATACGCGGTGCGCAACTACGACGCCTCGGAGGTCGCCCGCCTCGCGGCGATGGGCCGGACCCCAGAGACAGATCCCAGCGTCGCTGCGGATGGTCCCGGCCCCACTCTCTTCTTCCAAGAGACGTCTGCTCCCAAGGGCGGCAAGAACCGCCTCCATTTCGACCTCGAGGGTGGTGCTCGCGCAGAGGAAGTCCAGAGACTTCGTGCTCTTGGCGCGACGGTTCGTGAAGAGCGCGAGGGCTTCTCTCTATTGCAGGATCCGGAGGGCAACGAGTTCTGCGTGCAGGATCCGCGGTGAAGATCCCGCTTCCGTACCCGTAGTTGCAGCGGACCGGGTCCCGGCAGCTGAAGCACGAGTCCGTCCGTCCGTTGGAGACCGCACGCGTGAACCATCGCATCTCCGCCGGCGCCTTCGTCGAGGACCAAGGTCGCATTCTCTTGGTGCGGCATCGGAAGCCTGCGGTCGATGACTTCAAAAGGCTGCATGTCTTTCCGCACGTGCTTCACGGGCGGTTCTGGTCGGATCGAAGCGCTGGATTCCCCTCGCTTCAACACCTGGGCCAGCGAGAAATGGACGTCTGACGATCATACGCTGCGCGGGCCGAGTGCCATGTTGCTGCGCGCGGCTGAACACGCACGCCGGCGGTCAGGGCGCGAACGGCTTCCCGGGGTTCCGTTGCTTCCACTGCGCGATCGACTCGTCGCTGCACGTCTCGGCGACGCGCTTCGATTCGACGTGGCTCGTACTCGTCGACTGGTCGCCGTGGAAGGTCTCGGCGTCGATGGTGCCGGTGGTGCCGCGGAAGTCGTGGCGCATGGTCATCCTCATGTCGTCCGCGCACTCGAGCCGCACGACCAGCGCCGTGCCCTCCTGATCGACCTTCACGAGCGTGCACTTCGCCTCGCCCGCGCCGTCGGCGATGGTCTTCGCCCACTGGTCCTTGTCGGCGTAGATGGCGACGTCGCCGGAGGTGAAGCACTGGCGCATCGTCCGTGTCATCGATCCCCCCGGCATGCCCGGGGAGGTCATCGTCATCACCTGCTCCCACTCACCGGGCTCGATCCTGCCCTGGGCGCGGGCAGTCGGTGCGGCGAGGAGCGCGGCGAGGATGGCGACGAGAAAGAACGGTCGGGTCATAAGGCCTCCGGATTCGGAACCGCCGCCGAGCATAGGGAACTCGGGGGGGGCGAGGGCGCTCGGCCCCGCGGACAGGCCTCTCGGCGCGCTGCTACACTCCGGCGACTCCCAGGGAGGATCTCGCCCGATGAACGTGAAGGTCAAGGATCTGATGCAGGAGCAGGTGGTGACCGCGCAGCGGCACCAAACCGTCGAGCACGTGCGAGGGCTGCTGGAGCGCAATCACATCCACGCGGTGCCGGTGGTCGGCACGGACGGCGAGCTGGTCGGCATCGTCTCGTCGACGGATCTGCTGGCCGCGGACAAGGATGGAACCCCGATTCAGCACCTGATGACCGAGAAAGTGTATACCGTTCCCGCGTATGACGACGTCGCCGTCGCGGCGCGCGTGATGCGAAACCACGAAGTACACCGCGTCGTCGTCACCAGCGAGCAGAAGGTGGTCGGCGTGCTCAGCGCCTTCGATCTGCTGGCGCTGGTGGAGGACCGCCGCTTCGTTGCGAAGAACGCGCCGACGGCGCCTGCGCGCAAGGGTTCGAAGCGGGCTTGAGCCCGCCAACGAGGATCGCGCTGGCGATCGGCGGACTGCTCTGGGAAGCCCTGCGCCGCCGTCTCTTCCGCTGATCCGTCAACCAAGGGGCCGGGTTCGTTCGTCAACTTTTCGCCCATTGGGGGAAGAGTCGACGAACGAACCCGGCCCCTTTGTCGACGGCTTCATGCGAAGACGAGCCAGCCGAAGCGGTCGGGGACGTGGAAGTCGGGTGGAGTGGTGAGGGTGGGGGACCAGGCGGAGAACTGGCCGCCATCGGCGCGGTCGATGCGGTAGAAGTTGGCCCTCCAGCGCGTGCCGGGGCGCGGCGGCGCGGCGCCGAGCGCGGCGAACGGGATCGCCCACTCCGCGCTCCACCAGGAATGTCGCCCATCGCGTCGCGCGAGATCCCCGTGGACGCGGTGCGCTCGCTCCCAGCCCGTGCAGACCCAGCCGTCGTCGACTCGCATCGAGCGGCGGCTTCGCTCCGGGCTCTCGACGCGCACTTCGAACCACGCGCCGCGCGGGTTCGTCTCGAGTTCGAAGTACGTCGCTGGGTCGGGGCCGGGAGCCAGGAACGCCTCGACCACCTCGTCCTCGTAGATCGGGGCGTTGCGCACGGCCGGACGGCCCCAGATGTCACGGTCGACGCAGTGGAAGCACAGGTAGAGCCGCTCGCCGTCATGGGCGATACGCAGCGCGGTCGGCTGCCAACGCCACTGCGGGTCGAGCGGTTCGGCGTCGGGCGCGAGGTGCGCCCGTGCGACCGCGGGCGGCGGCGAGAGCGCGGCGGGTCGTCCGCTCGCGGGGACGAGCCACACCGCCGGGATGGCGTTCCACGGGTCCTTGTGCGGGTTGCCGTCGATCGCGGCCGGCGGGCGGATCCTGGCGCAGCGAAGCTCCGGAAGCGCGGAATTCGAGGCGGACGACATGGATCAGTGTTGATCGACGTCGACCGGCAACGGGAGCTGACCGCCGCTGGCGCGAGCGAGCCGAGCCGCGACCCCCCGCCGCAAGTGGACCGGAATCGAAGGCGCTCGCGCGCAGCGCAGCGTCACCACGCGGATCCACCACACGCGACCGGGCTCGCTGCGGATCTCGGACCACGGGATCTCGATCGGCGGGTGACCGGCGGAGAAGATCCACGGCATCGAGACCCGCAGAGCGCTCGGGCTCGCCGTCAGCGATACGCAGTGGTTGTAGTTGACACCCTTCCGCATCGAGAGCGAGCGCCAGCGAAACGTCTCCCCGAGTCCGCTTCCCGGGACGGCGCCAGCCGGATAGGCCGCGGCGAGTCGTCGCCATCCGCCCCACCGCGCCACGGCATGGAGCGATCCGAACCAGGCCACCAGCGACAAGACGACGGAGGCGAGAATGGCGGCGGTCGCCGCCCAGGGTTCCGTCGTCCCTTCCATGTCTCCTCCGTGCCGTGGATCGTAGGGGGTCGCCCTTGTGCCCGGCGTATCGGACGCGATCCTCGCCGGCTGGAGACGGGATGGATCCGAACGCCAGAATGCGTGCCGTGGCCGAGGCTTTCGCGATTCCCGGACGCTGGATCGCGTCGGAACCGCTGCGCACGGGCTGGATCAACGAGACCTGGATCGCGCGCTTCGACGACGGCGGCCGATCGTCGCGCTACGTGCAGCAACGCATCAACGCGCAGGTGTTTCGCGATCCGGCGCGCGTCATGAAGAACGTCGCGCGGGTCACCGCGCACGTGCTGGCGGCGCTCGAGCGCGCCGGCGCCCCGGAGCGCGAGCGCCGCGCGCTGCGCCTGGTGCCCGCGCGCGACGGAGCCCCGTGCTGGCTGGGCGACGCCGGCGAGACCTGGCGGACCTGGCACTACGTCGAGGGGGCGAGCAGCCGAGACGTCGTGACGACGCCGGCCGAGGCTGCCGGAGCGGCCGAGGCCTTCGCCCGCTTCCAGAGACTGTTGGCGGACCTGCCCGGCCCGCGCCTGCACGAGACGATCCCGGACTTCCAGAATGCGCGGGTGCGCTTCGAGCAGCTCGTCGAAGCGGCGTCGCTCGATCCAGCCGGCCGGCTGGCCGAGTGTCGCCACGAACTCGCCTTTGCGGAAGCCCGCGAGCCCCTGGTCGATCGGCTGAACCAGCTCGCGGCCGCCGGCAAGATTCCCGAACGCGTGACGCACGGCGACACCAAGATCAACAACGTGCTCTTCGATACCGCCACCGGAGAGCCGCTGTGCGTGATCGATCTCGACACCGTGATGCCGGGCTTCGCCGTCTACGACTTCGGCGATCTCGCGCGCACCGCCGCGACGCGCGCGGCCGAGGACGAGCGCGACCTTTCCCTCGTGCGTGTCGACCCGGACCTGTTCGGCGCCCTGGCCGCGGGCTGGCTGCGCGGCGCCGGAGACCTGCTGCTGCCCGCTGAACGCGACGAACTGGTGTTCGCGGCTCGGCTGCTGCCGCTGGTGATCGGCATGCGCTTCCTCGCCGATCACCTGGCCGGCGATCGCTACTTTCGCTGCGATCGCCTCGGCCACAACCTCGATCGCGCGCGCACGCAGTTCGAGTTGGCGGCAGACTTCGAGCGGCGGACCGGCGAGCTGGAGGACCGGGTCGGCGCGATCCCGCCGTCGCGGTAGCGGTCGCTCCGCGCCGGGAGCGGCTCAGCCCCGCGGGTCGTGCCCCGCATCGTCCTCGACGCGCTCCCACAGCGCCTTGCGCTCCGCCTCGCTTTCCCTCGTGCCCGGCAGCCAGTGCGTGCCGCGCGGTCGGCGGTCGAAGACGAAGCGCCCGCTGAGCGCGCGCGCGCGTTCCGCGGCCGCCAGCCAGACGACGGTGTCGGCGCCCTCGGCAGGAGTCCTGAGGATGGCGCGCGTCACCCGATAGAAGCCCGGGATCGAGCTGCGCACCGACGGCGTATCGGCCCAGCCCGGGTGCATCGCGTTCACGACGATGCCGCTGGGGCGCAGGCGCTCGGCCCACAGCTCCGCCAACACCACCTGCGCGCGCTTCGTCTCGGCATACGCGGTGACGCCGTCGTACTCGCTCCGGCGCACCCAATCGACGTCGTCGAGGCGCAGCCGACGCGTGTACATGCCGCCCGACGACACCCAGATCACGCGCGCATCGTCGCTGCGCTCGAGCGCGGGCAGCAGCATCCGGGTCAGCAGATGCGGGCCGACGACGTGAGTCGCCCAGGTCTGCTCGAGGCCGTCATCGGTCACGACGCGCTCGGCCGGCAGCACGCCGGCATTGTGGACGAGCACGTCGACGGCGCCTGCGGCGAGCCGCGCGCCGACTTCGCGCACCGCCGTGAGGTTCGCCACGTCGAGGGGTTCGACCTGGACGCGTCGGTTCGCCGTCCGCGTGCGGATCTGTTCGGCGGCCTCTTCTCCCCGCTCGCGGCTGCGACACAACAGAACGACGTCCGCGCCGAGTTCCGCCAGCCCGCGCGCACTCTCGAAGCCGATCCCGGAGTTGGCGCCGGTGACGAGGCAGCGCCGGCCGGAGAGGTCCACGTCGAGATCGCCGGGCCGGAACGCGAGCGCGTGGATGCGGAAGCCGGTGCGGTCGAACGACAGCACCACGGTCGGATCGACCAGCGCGGAGAGGCCGCGGCCCAGCGCCCGCTGCCACGGCGGGGCGTCCTCGGCATCCGGAAGCTCCGGCCGCTCTTCGATCGCCGCGAGCAGCTCCGGCAGCGGCGCATGATCTCCGGCCTCCGCGCTGAGGAATCGATACGCCAGCGCGCCGCCGAGGGCGAACACGAAGACGCCGCCGAGCTGCCACGGATCCCCTTCGATCGAGTTCTGCCGGAAGCCCTTGCGCAGTGCGCGCAGCGCGTGCAGCGGGACCCGCGGCGAGAGCAACTCGACGCGTCCGCGCCGCAGACCGGCGGCGCGATACGCGCGCAGCTCGGGATCGACGAGCAGCGGGACGTCGGCGGGAATCCGCAGATCCTCGCGGAAGGCTGCGGCGAAGTGCGCCGCTCCGTTTCCGATGATCACCAGCTCTCCGCCACGCGCGCGGATCTCGTCCAGCTCGTCGCGCAACTGCGCGACCTGCTCGCGGCAGAACAGTCAGCCGAAGTGGCGCAGGAACACCAACGTGACGGCGCGGGGCGCTGGCGTCGGCCCCTCGGACGCCGCGCGTGCCGGATCCCAGAACGAGCCGAGTGACACCGTCCGGGTCTCCCCGGACGGGAGGATCTGGTCGAGCTCGATCGGAGCGAGACGGCTGGAGATGCGCATGTTGCCGTTGCCTTTGCCGCGAGACGCTTCCCGTTGTCCAGGAAACCGAGTAGAGGATAGCCGCTGCGCGATTCCCGTCCCGCGACTTCCGTTTCCGATCGACGCACTCGCTGGCGAGGCTAACCTCCGCTGGCTCCGGCCCTCGACGCGCCCCCCTCGACGCGCCCCAGATCGGAGCAGAACGCTTCTGGAGGGCAAACTCGTGTCGACCCGCGACGACGAGCATCAGACCGAAGAGCATCGAACCGGCAAGTATCGAATCGGCACCGTCGCCCAGCTCACGGGTCTCACGGCCGACACGATCCGGATGTGGGAGCGGCGCTATGCCACCGTCGCTCCCGTGCGTAGCGAGGGCGGCACGCGGCTCTACGGCGACGAGGAAGTGACGCGCCTGCAGCTGATGCGCGCGCTCACCGAGTCCGGCGATCCGATCGGTGCCATCGCGAACCTGCCGACGCAGCAGCTGCGCGAGCGCCTGGCGCGGCTGGCGGACCTGAGCGGCTACGGCACTACGGCGGTGGGAATGGGAACGACATCCGGGGGGTCGATTCGGATCGCGGTGCTCGATTCCGCATTGCCGGAGCAGATGCGCGTCAATCCGGCCGATCTCGGGCACCTCGAACTCGTCGGCGCCGCCACCGACGTCCCGACACTCGCCGAGCGGATCGGCGCCGGCGGAGCCGATGTCCTGGTCGCCAACCTGGCGCTGCTCGGCCCGAAGCCGGTCGACGTCTTGCAGCGCGGGCGGGAGATCTGCGGCGCGCGGTTGGTCGTGGTGCTCTACGACTGGGCGACGCGCCGACAACTGACGCGTCTTGCCGCAGCGGGCGCGCGATTGGTGCGCGGCCCCGTGCACGTCGCCTCGCTGCGCCAGACGATCAGCGATCTGTGGATCCTCGGCGAGGTCGAAGGTCGGGACGAGGCTCCCCCGCTGCGCCTGCCCACCCCGCCGCTGACGCGCGGCGGTCTGCCGATCCCCGCGCGCCGCTTCGACGACGAGCAGATCGCGCGACTGCGCGAGGTCCGCTCCTCGGTCGACTGCGAATGCCCGAACCACCTGGCCGGGTTGATCGCGAGTCTCGTCGCGTTCGAACGCTACTCCGAAGCCTGCGAATCGCGTACGCCCGACGATGCCGAACTCCACGCACTGCTCCGCCGGGGCACCGCCGAGGCGCGCTCGGGGATGGAAGACCTGCTGGTCCGCGTGTGCGAGCAGGACGGCATCAAGTGGTAGCCTGCTGGATCAGCGAGAAGAAATGCTCGACGGAGATGGGGCTCGGCTCACTGTCTGTGGGCGGGGTGACGTCGGTCATTGGATCGTCCTCGGCCGGGCAGACACGTGACGCAGAGCCGCAAGGTAGCGGGGATGTCGGAGCTTCGGCAACGCGGGCCTGCGGTGACGCCGGGGCCCGCGCGCTACACTCCTGGTCATGTCGACCTTCATCGCGATGAACCATTTCCGTGTAGATTCGGAGCGCGGCGCCGAGTTCGAGGAACTGTGGCGCAAGCGCGAGACCTCGCTCTCCGAAGTCCCCGGCTTCGTGCGTTTCGCGCTGCTCCGCGGCACTGAGCCGGGCGACTACGCCTCGCATACCACGTGGGAGAGCCGAGCCGCGTTCGAGGCGTGGACGGAGTCCGACGCGTTCAAGAAGGCGCATGCGCAATCGCCGCTGCCGAAGGGGCTCCTCCAAGGGCCTCCTCGGCTGGCAATGTGGGAAGCCGTCCTCGAGGAGTAGCCGGCAGGGAGCAGGCCCGCCCCTGTCCGTGGTTCTGCTCTCGTCCCCGAGAACGAACCGCTGTTCGTCATTCCGCGCCCTCTCGCCGTCCCGCCGGCGCTCTCGGACTGACGATCCCGTCACGATGCCCAGCGGGCACTCGGTCCGTCCCCGAGAAGCGGGACACGCCGATCTTCGACGGTACTCTCCCCGCCGTGGTGCCTCCTGTCTTCGACATCGACAAGGTCATCTCCCTCGCTGCCGAGGTCGCCGGCCGGCCGCCGGAGCCGCTGCTCGCGGAGTTTGCCGCGGCATTCCTGCGCGGACTCGAGCGCGGGGATCCCGCCGGCGAACGGACGCTGGCCGCGAGGGTGGCGTCGGCCTTCGCCTTCGCGCAGCAGCGCGCCGCCGGAGAGATTCGCGCGTCGGTGACGAATCCGGTCGAGCCTCCGGGACGCACGGTCGTGCAACTGGTACAGGACGATCGGCCCTTCCTCGTCGACACGATGCGCAGCCTGATCCGCCGGCTGGATCTGCGCGAGCGCATGTTCCTCCATCCGATCCTTTCTGCGACGCGCGACGAGAGCGGCCGCTTGCGCGCGATCCGAGAGGAGCCCGACGCGCTGCGCGAGTCACAGCTCTACGTCGAGGTATCGCCTCGCATCGAGGACGCGGAGCGGCGAGCCGAGCTCGAAGCGACGCTGCTCGCGACGATGGAGAAGGTGCGGGACGTCACCGACGACTTCGGGCCGATGCTCGACGCGCTGCGGGAGCTCGCGAGCCGCGTGGAGTCCGCGGGCCGGCGCATCGCGCCCGACGGCGTCGAGCGCGCGAATCGCGTCCGGACCTTTCTCGACTGGCTCGCCGGGGGGTATTTCATCTTCATGGGTTTGCGCCGCTATGCCTTGCGGCCGCAGCCCGATGACGACTGGGAAGTGGCGCTGATCCCGGGCTCGGGCCTCGGGATCTTCCGCGACGACAGCGACAGCCGCCTGCGCGAACCGAAGCGCGGCGCGGAGATTCCGGACGAGCTGCGCGAGATCCTCACGGATCCGCGCATTCTGGTCGTGGGGAAGTCTCGCGTCGAATCATCGATCCAGCGCGCCGGGCGCCTCGATCAGATCGCCGTCACCGAACACGACGACCGCGGTCGCCCCTGTGCCCTCGTTCTGCTCTTTGGTCTGTTCACGTCGAAGGCGCTGCGGACGCCCGGCTCGAAGGTGCCGTTGCTCTCGTCACGCCTCGAACAGATCCTGCGCGACGAAAGTGCGGACCATCGCTCGCATCGCCATCGCGCGATCTTCGATGCCTTCGATTCGGCACCCATCGAGGTCCTGCTCGGCACGGACGTCGACGGCGTGGCGGCGCTGGTGCGCGAGATCGTCGAATCCGAGGGCTCGAAATCGGCGCGGCTGGTGTTGCGGGCGGATCGGCACGGCCACTCGTTCTACGCCGCGGTGCTGTTGCCGCGCGAGCGCTACAGCGAGCAGCTGCGCGGGGAGCTGCGGACGCTGATCGAGCAGCAGACGGGCGCCACCTACGTCGACGACCGCGCGTCCTTCATCGAGGAAGGGACTGCGGTCCTGCATTTCTTCTGTACGGCGGGCACCGGTGCGCTGCGCTTGCCGGACGCGGCGACGCTCGAGGCCGAGATCCAGGCGCTCGCCGCTAGCTGGGCGGACCGCTTCCTCGACGCGCTCGTGGCGCGCTTCGGCGAACGCGACGGCGCCGCGCTGGCCGCCCGCTACGAAGATGCCTTTCCGGACGAGCTGCGCATGGCGACCCATCCGCTCGACGCCGTCCGCGACGTCGTCGCGCTCGAGGCCCCGGGCGCCGCGGACGACCCGCGTTTCGCGTTGTACTTCGAACACGACGATGCCGCGCGCGACACGACGACGCTGCGGATCTTCCTCCCGGAGCCGCGGCTGCTCTCGGAGCTGCTGCCCATCGTCGATGCGTTCGGCATCCGGGTCGTCGACGCCCAGCAGGTCGCGCTGCAGCCCGCGGATCGCCCCGCGGTCTCCGTGCACACGCTGCGCGTGCTGCCACTCGGCGCCGACCAGGCGGATCTCGACGCCCTCGCGCCCTGGTTGTCCGATGCGCTCGGCGTGGTGTTGCGCGGCGATGTCGAGAGCGATGCGTTGAACGGACTGGTGCTCGGCGCCGGCCTCGACTGGTGCCAGGTCGATACGGTGCGCGCGTGGGTCGAGTACTTCCTGCAGATCCAAGGTGCGTTGACGCGTCCGTTCGTACGCTCGGTGTTGCTGGAGAACCCGCTGGCGGTCCGGCTGCTCGTTCACTTGCACGCCGCGCGGCTCGACCCCGTCGTGCCGGAGGCCGAACGCGCCGCGCGCGAGGAGGAGCTGCGCCGCGCCTTCGACGGCTACCGCGATCGCATCTCGTCGCTGAACGAGGACCGCGCACTGGCGGGGTTGCTCGCGATCGTCGAGGCGACATTGCGGACCAATGCGTTCGCGGCGCCGACCCAGCCGCACGTGCTGGCCTTCAAGGTGGATCCGGCGGCGATTCCAGAGATCGGTGCTCCCAAGCCGTATCGCGAACTCTTCGTCCACTCCGTCGCGCTGATGGGGACCCATATTCGCGGCGGACCGGTCGCCCGCGGAGGCTTGCGCTGGAGCGACCGCGTCGACGATCTGCGCGTCGAAGTGCTGGGCCTGATGCGCACGCAGATGCTCAAGAACGGGCTGATCGTCCCGGTCGGCGCGAAGGGCGGCTTCGTGCTGAAGCGCGGTGGCCTCTCGCCGCGCGATGCGCGCGCGCTCGCCGACGAGCAGTACCGCGTCTTCGTCGGCAGCCTGCTGGCTCTGACCGACGATCTCGATCCGTCCGGTACGGTGGTCCCGCCGGCTGACCTGGTCCGCCGCGATGGCGACGATCCGTATCTGGTGGTCGCCGCCGACAAGGGCACGGCGCACCTGTCCGACACCGCCAACGAGCTGGCGGCGGCGCGCGGGTTCTGGCTGGGGGACGCCTTCGCGTCGGGCGGATCGGAGGGCTACGACCACAAGGAGTACGCGATCACCGCGCGCGGTGCGTGGGAATGCGTGCGGCACCATTTCGCAGAGCTCGGCATCGATCCGGACCGCGATCGGTACACGGCGGTCGGGATCGGCGACATGTCCGGCGACGTGTTCGGCAATGGACTGCTCGCGATGCGGAACGTGCGTTTGCTCGGCGCCTTCGATCACCGGCACGTGTTCCTGGATCCCGACCCGGATCCCGAGATCGCCTGGCACGAGCGCAAGCGCCTCTTCGAGCTGCCGCGCTCGAGCTGGGCGGACTACGATGCCGGCAAGATCTCCGCGGGAGGCGGTGTCTTCCCGCGCGCCGCGAAGTCCGTCGAAGTGGCACCGGCGCTGCGCCAACGGCTCGGGATCGGGCCCGGCCGGATTTCCGGCCACGATCTGATCCGCGCGCTGCTCGCGCTCGACGTGGATCTGCTGTGGAACGGCGGCATCGGCACCTACGTGAAGGCCTCGCACGAGTCGCACGCCGACGTCGGAGACCGCGCGAACGATGCGGTGCGCATCGACGCCGCGCAGATGCGGGCGCGCGTGGTGGCCGAGGGCGGGAATCTCGGCTTCACGCAAGCCGCGCGGATCGAGGCCGCTCTGCCGTCGGGACCCGACGCGACGGCGGTGCGGATCGAGACCGACTCGGTCGACAACTCGGCCGGCGTCGATCTGTCGGATCACGAGGTCAACTACAAGATCCTGCTGGCGCCGCTGGTGCGCGCTGGGAAGATCGACACCGAACAGCGGCGACGAACCATCCTGGCGGCGGCCGAGGAAGCCTGCGAGAGCGTGCTTTCGCACAACCGGAGCCAGTCGCTGGCGCTCTCGCTCGACGAGCTGCGCGCCCGGCGCGCGCCCGGAGGTTTTCTGCGGGCGATCGACGAGCTGTGCGACGCGGCGGAGCTGTCGCCGGCCGATCTATCGCTTCCGGATCCGAAGGCGCTCGCGGCGCGTGCGCCGCTCGGGCGCGGGTTGCTGCGGCCGGAGCTCGCCGTCGTGCTCGGCGTGGCGAAGCTCGTGGTCCGGCGCGCGCTGACGGACAGCCCGTGGTCGATCGCGCCGTACCTCCGGCCGCTACTGCACGAGTATTTCCCGCCGGCGTTTCGCCAGGCGTGGCCGGAGGCGATCGACGAGCATCCGCTCGCGCGCGACATCACGGCGCTCGTCGTCACCAACCGACTCGTCGATGCGGGCGGCGTGACGCTGGTCCCGCAACTCGGCGTCGAACTCGGTGTCCCGCTCGCGGATGCGGCGGCTGCCGCGCTACTCGCAGAGGTCGTGCTCGATGCACCCGTGCACCGCGATGCCCTGCTTCGCGCACGCGCTGGCGCCGGGTCCAACGCCGCGGACACGGCCGCCGGGGTTCCGCTCGCAACCGTGTACGACGCGCTGATCGAGATCGATCGCGGCGTGCGCGCCGCGGCTCGCTACCTGGTGCGCAGCGGAGCGCTGATCCTCGATGCCGCTCGCGTGGCGCGTCTGCGCGAAGGCCTGGTGATGTTGCGCAGCGAAGCCGAGCACCTGCTGACGCCTGCCGAGCTCGAGGAGACGGCGGTTCGGCGTCGCGCGCTCGAAGGCGAAGGTCTGCCGGCGGAGCTGGCGGCGATCGTCACGGCCGCCGGGTTGGCGGACCGCGCGCTCAACGTGCTGCGGGTCTGCGAGCATGCGAACGCGTCGCCGCAGCTGGCGGGCCGCGTCGTCGCCGAACTCGGAGACCGGACGGGAATTCTGTGGCTGCACCAGCGCCTGCGGGAGATCGAGGCGCCCGATTCGTGGGAGCGTCTCGCGCTGGCGGACCTGCGCTGGGAGCTGCTCGATCTCCAGCGGGTTCTTGCCGAGAAGGTCCTCGCGAAGGACGCGAGCGACGTCGAGCGCGCGGTTGCGGCGTTCCTGGAACAGCACCAGGGATCCATCGTCCACGTGCGCGATCTCCAGGAGCGGGCGGGAGTGGCCGCGACGCCGAGCGCCCTCGTCGTCATCGCCAGCCGGCTGCGTGCGCTGCGCGACTGACGGCGGCCTGCCCGCGTAGACAGCTCGAAGCCGCCATTCTGGGACGTGCCGCTATCATTCCGGCCTCGGACCCCCGGAGCCACCGACGCCGCGAGAGGGAATGTCGTTGTCGCAGACTCCGTCCGACGCGCCGCCGGGGCGCGCCCAGCTCACACCGGTCGAGCGGCTGATGCGGCTGTCCACGGACGTGCGGCCGGGAGAGGGGCGTCTCGCGCTCCTGATGTTTGCGAACGTGTTCCTGATCCTGTGCGCGTACTACTTGCTGAAGCCGTTGCGCGAGGGCTGGCTGGCGATCTCGGACGTCGCAGGGCTCTCGAAGCTCGAACTCAAGGCGTACACGAGCTTCGGGCAGACGCTGCTGCTCGCGGGCGTTGCCACCTGGTACGGCACGCTCGTCGACCGCTGGCCGCGCCGGGTGCTGATCACCCGCGCCACGCTGTTCTGCATGGCGAACATCGTGGTGTTCTGGCTGATCCAGCCGGACTTCCTGATCGGTCACGTTCCCGGCCTCGGGATCGCATACTACGTCTGGGTCGGGATGTTCGGCGCCTTCGTCGTCGCCCAGTTCTGGGCCTTCGCGTCGGATCTCTATCAGCAGGAGCAGGGTCGTCGATTGCTGCCGATGATCGCGATCGGCGCGACGAGTGGCGCGATGACCGGTGCCTGGCTCGAAGGTCGACTCGTGGCGTGGCAGCTCGTCGATCCGCGGTTCCTGTTGATCGCCGCGCTGCCGCTGCTGGCCACGTCGATCTGGCTGACGCGCCGGGTCGACGGAGAAGTGGGCGGCGTCGGCAAAGCCGAGGGTGCGCACCCGGGGGGAAAAGTCCTCGAGGGACACGGCGCGCTTCCGATGGTGCTCGGCAGCCGCTTCCTGCTGGCGGTCGCGGTCGCGACGCTGCTGCTGAACGGCGTCAAGACGCTGGGCGAGAGCGTGCTGTTCGACGTCGTCGCGCAGACGGTGACGAGTCAGGCGGTACAGGCGGGCATCACCGGAGAGGCCGAGCTGCGCGCGTTCCGGCAGGCCGGGACCACCCTGTTCTACGGCGATTTCTTTTTCTGGATCAATGCTTTGGCGCTTTTCTTGCAAGTCTTCGTGGCGGCTCGGCTGCTGCGCTTCGGGGGCTTCGGGGCGCTGTTTCTGATGCTCCCGATCGTCGCGCTGACCTCGTACGCGACGATGCTCGTGCTACCGGCACTCTGGGTGATCAAGACGATGAAGATCGCCGAGAACGCGACGGATTACTCGATCCAGAACACCGCACGGCACGTTCTGTGGTTGCCGATGTCGCAGGAAGTCACATTCAAGGCGAAGCCGACGATCGACTCGCTGTTCATGCGCGCCGGTGACGGACTCGCAGCTCTCACCGTTCTCGTCGGCCATCAGGTATTCTCGTTCGGAATCCGATCGTACTTCTTGGTGAACGTGAGCCTGATCGTGATTTGGATCGGGCTCGCCGTCTGGATCGTGAGGCAACACGCGAAGCTCGCCGACGTGGATGGCGGCACCGACCCCCAGGTGTCGCCGGGGCCGCCTGGATCCTCGGGACCGGGACCGGCTCGATCCGCCGCGGAGGAGGCTCCCGACGTAGACCTGGACGTGCGGCCGGCTCCGGCCGGCTAACGGCGGGCTCGCCGGAATGCGAGGCCGGAGTTCGAGTCCGGAGTTCGAGATCAGCGGAGTTCGAGATCAGCAGAGTTCGAGATCAGCAGAGTTCGAGTCCGGAGTTCGAAAGCTCGGGGGGGGGGGGCAGCGATGAGGACGCGGTCGATGGCAGGACACGAGGGGCGATGCCAGCAGTCGGCGCGGCGTATGGAGGCGCTCGCGCGCACGCTGGTCTTCTGCTTCGCAGCGACCTTCTTCGCGCTGCCGGTGACAGCTCAGCAAGCGGCCTCGCCGGGTAGTTCCGGCGGCCTCGGGACGGCTGCGCTGCTCTCGCACTTCACGAAGCCGTCGCAGGGAGAGCTGTTCCAGCGCAGGAAGGCGGGCATGTGGGATCCCGCTCCGCTGTGGAGCTACCTCGATCCGGTGCTCGAAGACGGGCTCCGGGACGCGCTTCGCGAGCTCGGCCTGCAGGGCGCCCTCGATCAACACAAGCTCGCTGTCGCGCTGGTGGACATCACCGACGTCCGGAACCCCCGCGTCGCAGCGCTCAACGGCGATCGCATGCTCTATGCGGCGAGCCTTCCGAAGATCGCCGTGCTGCTCGGTGCGTACCAGAAGGCGGCGGAAGGTCGGCTGACGATCGACGATGAGACCTACATGCAGATCTTGCGGATGATCCGCCGCTCGGACAACGGCGATTCGACGGCGCTGATGCGCAAGGTCGGCAAGGACTACATCGCGCGCGTCATGCTGTCTCCGCGCTACCGCCTCTACGATCCGCTCCACAACGGAGGGCTCTGGGCCGGCAAGGACTACGCACCGGTCGGCGCGTGGCGCCGGGATCCGATGTACAACCTCTCGCACGGTGCCACGGCGATGCAGGTGGCCCGCTTCTACTACCTGCTCCAGACGGGTCGCCTCGTGAGTCCACAGGCGAGCCGCGAAATGAAGGAGGTCCTCCGTCACTCGGCGAGCGACCACAAGTTCCTGCGCGGCATCCGCGCGATTCGCCCGGACGCGATCGTCTATCGCAAGGCCGGAACGTGGGGCCATGCGCACGCCGACGGCGCACTGATCGAGCGCCGCGACGGCGCGACCTACATCGCCGCGGGACTCGCCGACGACCCGATGGGCGGCGAGTGGCTCAAGCAGATCATCATCGCGATGGATCGCTTGATCGACGAACAGCCGTACGGGGATCGGGTGCGCCGGACCCATCTGCCGAGCCCGCCGCCGACCACCGCCTCGGTCAGCGCGGGCGGCTGACGCGCGCCGCTACTCGTCGTCGCGCGCGAGCGGCTGCACGTCCGGCACGTCGCCGGGGAGCTCGACGGTTGCAGTCGCAGGCGACGGCGCGATGGCCGGTGCGAGCATCGGGGTCGACCGCACGCCGTGGCGTTCCTCGATCAGGTGGTGGATCTTCCGAGCGAGTTCGCGATGGACGTTCGTGGAGTCCTTGCGCAGCACGTTCGACAGCACGACGGCGATGTAGTGCAGCGACTTCCCGTCCTGCTCGCTCTCCACGACGGCGATCGAGTTCATCATGTTCCGCGTATTGCCGTGATACTTGCGGCAATCGAAGCCCGGTTCGGCGCGGCAGCCGTACAGCGAACCGGACTTGAAGTACACCGCAGAGTGATCGAGCGTGGACTCCGACGCGTAGCGGATCCGCACGTCCGTCAGGTACAGCAGCCGCTTGATCTGCAGACTGGACCAGGGATCGACGAGCTTTCCCCGCTCCATCTTCACCAGGTACTGGAGCAGGCCACGCGGTGTCGACGTGCTGCCCGCCGTCGGGATCTTCGCTCTTCCGCCGCGAGTGAACAGACTGCCTTGATAGAGCTGCCCAGGATCGAGCGCGCTCTGGCGCACCGAACGCATCAGCGCGTTGCCGAGCAGCCCGCTGGCGCCGCGGCCCCGGGACCAGAACGCAGAGGCTTGTTCCGGTGACCCATCGTAGGCGCGCCCGAAGTGCTTCAGCAGCACCAGGTGCCCCATCAGCTCGCTCGCCGCCGCGTTCGACGACGCCGAGATCATCCAATCGAGCCACGTCCACAGGTTCGCGCGATCGCCGACTTCGATCGGCCGGCGCAGCACCACGGGGTCTCCGGGCCGCCAGACCGGGACGTCGTGGCTGTCGTTGACGATGAACCCGTCGGCGGTGACGATCGTGTCCTGCAGCAGGCGGTTGCGCGCATCGACGTCGTTCGGAAACAAATCCGCGAGCGCCTGGAACCATCCCAGCGCCACCATGATCTTGCCGACGCTGCCGGGGATCTGCCGGAAGCCGCCGTTGTGCTCGGCATGGAGGGGTCGCGCCGGGTCCGAGAGGTCGAGCACGGCGATTCCGTAGCTGCCGGCGTCTCCGCCTAGCAGCTCGCGGATCTGGCTACCGAAGCGCGAATCCGGGCGCGGCTGCGAGAAGTCGAGACCGTACAGGCGCAGTCGCACCTCGTGTTTGGACAGAAGCCCGCCAGGGACGATGCCGTGCGCTTCCAGCAGCGACGCGCGCGACAGGTCGAACGCGAGCAGGCGTTGGATGCCGGTCTCGTCCCACGCGTCGATCGGGTAGGCAGGAGAAATCGCCGGGACGAGCCCGCACACGATGGCGATCGCCACGAGCTGCCGCTTCACCGCGCCCCTCGGCGCATCTGCTCGCGCCGCTCGGCTTCCTCGCGCGCCCTCTCCTCCGCCGCGAGGCGCTTTTCTTCCTGTCGCTTGGCGGCCTCGGCCGCCAGAGCGGGTTCGCCCGGGCGACCGCCGATCCAGACCGGCTCGCCGCCGCGCGTTTGCGCTGGCGCGTCGAGTTGCGCCAGATACTGGCTGCGCTGCGCGCGCTTGCTCTCGCTGAACGGTCGGATCTGCAACAACGCGAGTCGTCCGTCGCGGAACGCGAACTCGATGTCGGCCGGGATCGGGACCTCGAACGCCGTTCGCATGCTCTCGAGTTTCTTCGGCACGTCGCGTGCGAGCTTCACGAGTTGTCGGAGTTCGCCGGGGAGCAACACCCACTCGCTGCCACTGGCGGCCACCAGATCGATGCCGCCGCCGGGCGCGAGCACGCGTTTCACCGGCGTCGCTGCGGGGGCCAGCAGCCGCGAAACACCGCTGCGTGCATTCACCAGCAGCGTTTCGGCCGCCTGCCCGTCGACGGCGCCGCCGACGCCCTCGTTGGTCACGATGGTCAGCCACCTCGGATCCCCGGTCTCGACGTCCACGGTGATCAGGACCCCGGACTTCTCCGAAGGGAACGCCAATTGCACGACGACCGACGGGAACACGTACTCCGGATCCTGCATCTGCCCCTGGCGCCAGGCGAACGAACGCTCGCTGAACGGCGACGCCCACACCTCGCGAATCGCCGCAAGAATGGCGTCGTTGCCGACGACGTTGGGGACGGTGCGATTGAGTCCCGCGCCGCTGAAGCCCGGCAGGTCCTCGACGTTGGTGTCACTGCGGACGAAGACGCCGTAGCGGCCTGGAACCCCGAACTCCTCGCGCAGCGCCCACTCGACGTCGCGTTCGAAGCCGTCTGGGAATTCCACCGTCGCGATCCACTCGCGCATCCGCGCGAGCGTCTCCCCGTTCAGCTGCCGCCCGCGTGCACTGTTCGGACCGGCGCGCTGGGCTTCGTCGTAGCGGCGGATCAGCCAGTTCCAGGCCGACGGGCCGCCTTCTTCGAATGGTTGGTCCAGCAGGCGGCGGAAGGCGCCGAACGGGATCACGAAGCCGTCCGGGACCCGATTGCCGAAGTGGAAGCGCAGTTCGCCGAGGTTGGCGCCTTTCGGGCCGCACACGCGACCCGCATCGACGGAGCGCAGCCGCGAGAGCGGGATCGGCTCGGTCACCGTGAGGTCGAGCTTCACGAGATCGGGCTGGATCAACAGGTCCGGAGGGCCCTGGTTCTCGGCGCCGAAGGTCGCGTCCCAGCTCGGGTCGTCCCGGGCCAGGCGCACGGCGCCCCCCGGGCTCACGGCGAGAACCGACCGCTTGCCGACATGACCGTCGAGTCGTTTCACCACATCCTCGTTGACGAGGACGTTGGGGATGCCGAGGTTGCGCGCCAGGAGCTGCACATGGGACACGGAGCTGCCGGCGCCGCGGGTCAGGATGCCCGACACTGGAGAGATGTCGGGTGTGGTCTCCGGGAGGACGTAGATGCCATCGGGATCGAGGCGATCCATGCGGGTGTCGTCGCCGACCGCCCGCAGCACGCCGCGCGCGAGTCCCGGATTGAGCGCGCGAAAGCCGCCGGAGACCGATTCGCCCAGCACCTCGTGGACGACGCCCGAGCGCTCGTTGGCGTCCGCCACCAGCGTGTCGAGCACGCCGCTGTAGAACAGCAGCGGGCTGCCGCGCAGGCGGTCTGCGACGAAGTGCTTGACCAACGGCTCGATCGCGGTCCAGCGTTGCATCTGCACTCCGAATACGAACTCGAGCCAGCGACCGGACCACTCCGGAATCCGAGCCAGATACAACACGACTTCCCGGTACTCGCGGAGCTTCGGGTTGCGCGACTCGATGCTCCGGACGGCTGACTCTACCTCGGCGAGCTCGCGGGCGCCGAGGAAGCCGCTGCCGTAGAGAGCCTCGGCGCCGTAGGCGAGCAGCCAGAGGCGGCTGCGCCGCGTCGAGCTGTCGAGCTTCGTCATTGCCTCGGCGCCGGCGGCGTAGGCCTCGCGCTCGAGCGCGAGACTCGTCATCAGCGTGACCAGCGCGACTTCCGGATCTTCGATCTTCGGGAACGATTCGCGCAGCAGGCGTAGCAGCTTGGCGGCCGCGGCGAAGCGCCGTCCCATGTTCACCTCGGCCCGGAACTCCTCGCTCTTCTCCTGGAGAAGTTCGGCCACCTCTCCGCGTCCGATGATCGGCGCGAGCTCGAGCACAGCGGCGGCGGCTCCCGATGGCGCGTAGAGTGCCTCGATCTCTTCGGCCAGAGACTCGTACTCGTCGGTCAGGTTCGGCCGGCCCTCACCGGCGGCGAACTCGCGCACGC
The DNA here is from genome assembly GCA_964403735.1 of uncultured Spirochaetales bacterium. GTDB lineage: Bacteria > Myxococcota_A > UBA9160 > UBA9160 > PR03 > CAADGG01. The sequence goes on from CAYOHN010000007.1 coordinate 24,280, forward strand.
GCTCGGCGTCTCCGCCGTCCGGGAAGCTGTGGATCTTCGCGCGCAGCGTGGCGAAGGCGCGGTCGCGCGTCGCGAGCTGCGCGGCGTGGGCACGCACGTCCGCGGCCGAGGCGGTGTCGACGGAGAGCGGCAGCAGACGCACGGACTCGCGCAGCAAGGTGAAACGCGACGGATCGCGCCAGGCGGGATTGGCGAGCATCGCGAGGATCAGCCGTCGCGCGGCCGTTTCCTCGTCTTCGATCTGCAGCGCACCGCGATAGCCGAAGGCGCTGCGGAAGATCCAGCCGTCGTCGAAGCCGATCAGGAAGCGCTCGAGCAGGATCTGCTTCCACGTCTCGAGGTCCGCTCCCGGGCCGACGAAGTGCTGCGGCTCGAGGGCGACGAGCACATTGGCCACCGCATAGTCGTGGTTCCGGAGCAGACGCGCGCGCTCGTTCCAATCGCCGTGCTGGACGCCCTTGTCCTCACCGCCGCAGCCCCTGCGTGCCGGTAGGATCCTGCCGTCGTGACAGAACCAGCGGATCTGCTCGAATGGGCCGCGCTCCGAGTCCTGGAACTCGCGGATCCAGCTCTGCAGCACGTCCGGCGGCGGCAGCGGCTGCGCCCCGGCCCGGCTCGGGACGGCGAGCGCCAGCACGGTACTCGCCGTGAGGATCGCTGCGGAGAGGGTTCGGCGGCAGATGCGCGTCATGGCCTTGTCGCGAGGTGAGGCGGACGCGTCCGCGAGGTTCGGCTCAATCGTTGGCGGCGACGGGCTGGCCCGTCGCCTTCTCGATGACGAGGAACTGCTCTCGTTCGTTGAACACCTTGGTGGGTGTCCAGCCTTCGAGTTCCGAGAAGCGACGGAACTTCACCGAGACCGCGCCGGTGGCGTCGAGGATCCACGGATCCTCGGGATCCTCGAACCACAGCGTGACCATGTGATTGGCGTTGTCGCGGTTGCGGCGCACGATGGCTCGGAAGAGCTGATCACTCGGGAAACCGAACTCGCGCATCAACTGATAGGCGATCAGGTCGACCCCGTCGCAATCGTCTCCGTTGTTGCCGAGCAACTCGCCGACGGTGGGCCAGCGGTCGTATTGCGCCGCATTGCCGCCGGGATCGAAGCGATAGTGCTTGCGCGCCGTCCGCTGACTCCAATCGGTGATTCGGCGCGCGAGTTCGCGCCGCTCGCTGTCGCGATAGGCGGCCATGCTGTGCTGGAGCAGCCCCGAAAACTCCGCGCTGCGCAGGCTCCGTTCGGTCTTCGGAAGGCGCGTGCCTTCGGCGCGGGCGCGCCCCTGCCACTCTTCGACTTTGTGGAACCAGACGTCGTCACCGCTGCCGACGCCGCTCTCCGAGCGCAGCTCGAAGTGCGGGACACCGCGTCCCGACGGCGTCGAGGCGCAGCCGAGAGCGATCGAAAGAAGAAGCACGGAGGCGACCAGGAGAGACACTGTGGGCCGAGCCATCGCCGGAGGATAGCGATGACGCCGCGACTGGAAACCGTACCGCGAATCGGCCCGATTGCACCGGGCGGATCCTCGGATCCGCCCGGTGCTCGGGTTCCGGGCGTTCAGTCGAGCTGGATCTGGAAGCCTTCGGCGCCCAGGTTCAGCGCCACGCCTTCGGTCTCCGAGAGCAGCGAGAGGACGACGCCGTGCTCGTTGCGCATCGTCACGGCCGAGCCGCCCTTGCCAGCGGTCGCGCCTGCCCCGACGGCCATGTAGGTGCCGGCGAAGCTCTCGAGCTCTTCGAGATTCTGGACGTAGCCTTCGCCGATCATCTTGGCGAGGCCGACGTCCCCGACGCGCAGGCCCTTCACGCTGAAGGCGTGCGCCTCGCCTTCCCAGTAGATGGTGCCCTCGCCCCAGCTGATGCCGAGGCCCGCGCCGACGCTCTTGCGCTCGAGTTCGACGAACGGCGGCGGCGGCGCCGACACCGGCACCTCCCGGGTCACGATCACCGGTTCCGGAGGCGGCGGGGTCACCGCGCGCGGCGGCACCACGATCTCTTCCCCGACGACCTCATCGGCGGTCACCACCTGCGGCGACAACAAAGCAACACCGACGACCGCAAATGCGATCGTGAGAACACGTCCGATTACCCGCGTCACGTAGGACTCCTTTTTCCTAGAGGACAGCTCGAAGGCCCGACCTCGTTCGTCGAAGCGTCCGCCAAGTCGTTCGCCAAGCGACGCTCGCCGACCGAAGCTCGTGGGAAACACGTCGTGGGAAGAACGCCCCTCGTCCAATCTCCCGCGAAGCCGACCGGACCCCGCTGCCTACACCGGACCTTATCCATGCGCTCTGCGTCTGGCAACGTCTGGCGAAGGGATCGCGATTCGCGGGCCCGTCCGGGACTCGCCCGACGTGCCGCGATCGGCGCGGTCGGGTCGGGTGCGATCGCCTCGGAGGCTGGGTTCCAGCTGGGTTCCAATCGGCCGGCCGGAACCTGGCGTCATGGAGCGAGATCCCCCCAACTGTCGTAGGGACCGTGGCTCGAGCGACGAGCGAATCGCGGCTGCCTCGCGGATCCGATCACCGGCATCGATCACCCGCATCGGATCGGGACCGTTAGAATCGGGCAGACCTCCAAACCGCGAAGGGAGACCGGAATGCCGGCACGCAAGACGTCTGGGCGCGGAACTTCGTCACGGAAGACTTCCTCACGCAAGACGGGTGCTCGCAAGGCGTCCGCGCGCAAGAGCGGCACGCGGCGGAAGACGGGCTCCGAAGGGCGCCTCGGCGCCGCGCTCGGTCGATTCGAGCTGCCGCCCACACTGCGCGACTACGCCGGTCAGGTGGGGAGCCGCCTCGATGGCCTCGAGCAAGAGGTGACGCGAACTTCCGCCGATGTGCGCCGGCGCGCCGCCAAGCTGATCCGCGAGGCCAGTCACCAGCTCGGACGACTCGAGGCTCGAGGGGAGGCCGGCTGGCGTCGGCTGACGCGGCCGGTTCGCCGCCAGCTCGTCGACCTGCTCGGGCGCCTCGAAAAGGCCGTCGCGCCGCGGCCGAAGCGCAAGAGAACCTCGAGGAAGGCCGTTCGCAAGGTGCGCGAGGCGATGGAGGAGGCGGCGACCGTCGTCGACGATCGCGGCTGACTCGTGGACCGGGCCCGGCTGATTCACGAATCATCCAGGCGAAACGTCGAGCGCTGTGCCCAGCGATACCAGGTACGCATCCGCGTAACCAGACGCTCGCCCGCGTCCCGTTCTCAGGAACGCGCGAGCCGGACGTGCGTGACGAACCATTCCCGGCCACCGTCATAGGCGAACAGCTCGGCGCACGCCAAGAAGAACAACCGCCAGCGCCCCACCCACCGCCGCGCCTCGCCGGGGCCGTAGACGTCGGCGAAGAGTTGGCGGATCCCGAGACGCTCGGCATCGAGGTGCTGGAGCCACGCCTCACTGGTACGCGCATAATGCGTACCGTCGACGCTCCAACGCGCCTCGACCCGCAGATCGTCGGGGAAGAGTCCGGCGAACTCCGCCGAGGGCATCAACCCCCCGCTGAAGAAATGGCGGGCCATCCAGTCGTTCGGGCCCTGATCCTCGAAGCGATAGACCAGGTCGCGGTGGCAGAAGTAGTGCAGGAACGTCCGGCCGTCCGGCGTCAGCCAACGCGCGACACGACCGAGCAGCGCCTCCCAGTTCCGGATGTGCTCGAACATCTCGATCGAGACCACGCGGTCGAAGTCGCCGGCGGCGAGGCCTTCCGCTCGAGGCTCGAACTCGTTGACGTCGGCGGTGACCACCTGGACCTGTCCGAGTCCGCGAGCAGCGCTGCGCGCCAGGATGTGTTCGCGCTGCGCCTTCGAGTTGGAGACGCCGAGCACGCGACACTTCGGGTAGCGCTCGGCGATCCACAACGAGAGCGATCCCCAGCCGCAGCCGAGGTCGAGTACGCGCATCCCGTCCTCGATCCCGGCGCGCTCACAGGTGAGCGCCAGCATTGCTTCCTCGGAGTGCGCGAGCGTCTCGACTCCGGGGCCCCACCAGCCACAGCTGTACTTGAGGCGGGGACCGAGTACGGTCTCGAAGAACGCCGGCGGCACTTCGTAGTGTTGCTCGTTGGCGCGTCCGGTCGCGACGGCGATCGGCCCGCGGCGGAGCGTGTCGACCAATGCGGCTTGCGCGGCGGCGCCGGCGGCGCGCTCGCTCGCGAGTCGTTCGGCGCACATCCGGCGGATGACGCGTCGAACAGCGATGTCCGGCACCCAGCCGAGCTCGGCGAGCGTGCTGCCCCAGTGCATCCAGCCGCTCGGGGAACTCTCGGCATCGGCGACCATCGCGACTCTCCTCCAGGCGCGGGCCAAGGCAAACCCGCGCGAGCAACGCTGTCAAATCGCCATGGCCACGGCTCGCGCCGAGCGACGGAAGGCGCAAAGCTCCGCAGCGATGACGCCCCCCGCGACCGGCCGAGCGCCTCGTGACTCTCCGAGCGACGGAGGCGCGGACTCCCTCCAAAGCGGCTCGGACCACCGCCGACGCGAAGCGCGGGGGCCGTGGCTCGCCGCCGTGCGCGGCGTGGGCGCCATCCTCGGTGCCATGCCGCGTCCACTCGCGGCTGCGGCGACGATCGCCTGGATGGCGCTGATCTGGTGGCTCTCGAGCGGGCCGATCGGCATCCGGCCGACGCTGCCGGCTGCGGATTTCTTCTCGAATCTCGCGCATGCGCCGGTGTTCGGCCTGATGGCCGCACTGGTCGCGACGGCCGCGGCCCCGCGCCCGCTACCGGCCTCGTGGCCGCGGCCGGGAAAGACCGCGGGTCTCGTCGCCCTCCTCGTCGTCGCCATCTGGGCGAGCGTGGACGAGCTCCACCAGGCGCGCGTCGGTGGCCGGCACGGCTCGCCGTTCGACTTCGCGACGGATCTGACCGGTGGTGCCGTTGCGTTGTGGCTGGCCGCGTATGCGGGTGGCCACGGTGCACACGAGCGCGGCATGCGCCGGCGTCTGGCGCTGGCGATCGCGCTGTGCGCCGCGGTGGCGGGGGTGACGACGGTCGCCGACCGGCTCGGCGTGAGCTGATCGGGAGGTCGCGTTCCTCCGGGGGCACAGGCTGCGGCGGAGCGGAAACCCCAACGAGTTCGCGGCCTTCGGCGCTCCGTCCCCTCACCGTTCCAGAGAGAAAAAGAGCGCGCTTTCAAGGAGTTACGGGCGGTTTCCGACGAAGCCGGCAGACGCATCGGTCGCCGGGGCGTCTGCTAGGATCACGATCGCGTTCCGAAGGCCGGAGACCCCCCGGCCACCTCCCGGGCGAAGGATCGATGAAAGACAAGAACAAGGACCGCTACTGGGATTGCCTCGACCACGCGATGGAGGCGTCGCACGGCGGTCGT
>CAYOHN010000008.1:0-28203 GCA_964403735.1 uncultured Spirochaetales bacterium
ACCACCACACCATCTGCGAAGCGGAACGCGAGCACCGTGGTTCCGTGCGGAAACGACGGCATCGATCCCGCGGCAGCGACGCCGCCTGCGGGTCGTTCCGGTCGCAACTGCGGATGATCGATCTCGACGAGCTCGAAGAAGCTCGAGCCCTGGTACTGGCCTCGGAAGGGCACCCCCCGCAAACCTCCGCGGCGCATCCGGCGCTATTGGCCGCCGCGCTGAACGTAATTCTTGACGAACTCCTCGGCGTTCTCCTCGAGGACCTCGTCGATCTCGTCGATCAGGGAGTCCATCTCTTCCTTGAGATCTTCGCCCTTCTTGGCGATCTTCTGACCGCCCTTGCCTTTGCCGGCGCCGCCTTCATCGCCGCCGCCGTCGCCGCCGCTCTTCTTCTGCTGCTGCGATTCGGCGGCCGACACGAAGCGGAGCGGCTCGCGCTCCTCGTCTCTGCTCTGTCGGGGGGTCTGGATCTTCATCGCTTCTCCAGGCTGGTGCCGTCGTTCTGGCGACGGTCCTCTCAGCTCTTCAGATTCCGGACGAGTTCCTCGGCGGTCGGCGACGACTCGAAGAGCGCGTCCACATGCTGCTTCGAGCCTTTGAGCGGCTCTGCCATCAGCACGCGCTTGATGGGCTCATCGCCGATGCCGAACGAGATCGAGTCCCAGTTCACTCCGAACACCTCGGCGCCATAGCGCCGCAAACAGCTACCTCGGAAATAGGCCCGGGTGTCTTCCGGCGGATGATGCACGGCATGCTCGATCTCCTCGTCCGTGACCAACCGCTGGATCTTGCCCTGGCGCTCGAGAAGATAGTACAGGCCCTTCTCGGGTCGCAGGTCGTGGTACTGGAGGTCCAGCATCTGCACCTGCGGCGAGTCCCAATCGACGCCCTTGCGGCTCATGAAGCCCTCGATGAGCGCCTTCTTCGCGACCCAGTCGATCTGGTCGGCGAGCTCCATGGGATCCCGGCCGAGGGCGTCGAGGACGCGCTCCCAGTACGCGAGGACCTCCCGAGCGCCTGGATCGGTCTCTCGATTCGTCACGTAACGCTGGGCCAGCTCGAGGTATTCGCTCTGGAGCTGGACGGCGTTCATCCGGCGTCCGTTCTGCAGCTCGATCTCGCGCCGACAGCTCGCGTCGTGGGAGACCTCCTTGATCGCCTTCACCGGATCGCGCAGCGAGAAATCGCGGTCGATGGCTCCGTCCTCGATCATCGCCAGCGCCAACGCGGTGGCGCCGTTGCGCAGGTAGATCGAGTACTCGGCCATGTTGGCGTCGCCGACGATCACGTGCAGGCGGCGATACTTCTCGCGGTCGGCGTGCGGTTCGTCGCGCGTATTGATGATCGGGCGCTTCACCATCGTGTCGAGCGCCACCTCGGTCTCGAAGAAATCCGCCCGCTGGGAGAGCTGGAACTCGCACGGGTGTCCGCGGTTCTCGGAACCCACCTTGCCTGCACCGCTGTAGATCTGACGCGACACGAAGAACGGCATCAGGTGCTCGACGATCTGCTTGAAGGACGTCCGTCGGTCCATCAAGTAGTTCTCGTGACTCCCGTAGCTGTTGCCCTTGCGATCGCTGTTGTTCTTGTAGAGCAACATTCGCGTGCCGGGCGGCAGCAGCCGGTTGGCTTCGCGACGCGAGATCTCGACGATCCGCTCGCCGGCCTTCTCGAAGATCACGAGATCCCGCGCGTTGGTCACTTCCGGGCACGAGTACTCGGGGTGCGCGTGATCGACGTAGTAGCGAGCCCCGTTGGCCAGCGTCTTGTTGCGGGCGATGTTCTCCTGCTGATTCGGGGTGTACTTCTCCCCTTCGACCTGGAACCCCCGCGCGTCGGCCAGCGGGTTCTCCTGGTCGTAGTCCCACAAGATCTTCGCCGGCGCGTCTTCGCGATAGGCGTTGACGAGCAGGACGCAGCTCGAGATCGGATCGAAATCACGGTCGTTCTGGACGGTGATTCCGTACTCGATCTCGGTCCCCATGACCTTGGGAATCGCCATCCTCTCCCCGTCAGCCTCCGGAGGTCGCCCCGGCTAGAGGTACTGCCCCGATCGAATGTCCTCGACCGAGCGACCCTCGTTGCGATTGATCCCGGTGATGAGCGTGCGCACGTTGATGATCCGCTCGCCCTTGCGACCGGAGATGCGCGCCCAGTCGTCGGGATTGGTGGTGTTCGGAAGATCCTCGTTCTCCTTGAACTCGTCGCGCACGGCGTCGATCAGGTCGTCGAGCGTGATGCCGCGCTCGTCCGCCTCGATCAGCCGCTTCACGGCCTTCTTCTTGGCCCGGTCGACGATGTTCTGGATCATCGCGCCGCTGGCGAAATCCTTGAAGTAGAAGATCTCCCGCTCGCCCTTCGCGTACGTGACCTCGAGGAACTTGTTGTCCTCGGTGGTTGCGTACATGTTCTCGATCGTGTCGCGGATCAACCCGTCGACGATCTTGATGGCATCGCTGCCGTAGTGCTCCTCGGCGCTTTTGTGGAACGGCAGGTCGGGATTCAGGTACTTCGTGAAGATGTCCTGGGCCGACTTCGCATCGGGTCGGTTCACCTTGACCTTGAGGTCGAGGCGGCCCGGCCGCAGCACCGCCGGATCGATCAGATCCTGGCGATTGCTGGCTCCGATGACGATCACGTTCTTCAGCGACTCGACGCCGTCGATCTCCGACAGGAACTGCGCGACGACCGTCGCCTCCATGTCGGAAGAGATTCCCGAGCCGCGCATCCGGAACAGCGAATCCATCTCGTCGAAGAAGATCACGACGGGAATGTTCTCGCTGGCCTTCTCGCGTGCCTTTCGGAAGACCTCGCGGATCTTGTGCTCCGTCTCGCCGACGTACTTGTTGAGCAGCTCGGGGCCCTTGACGTTGAGGAAGAACGCCGGGGTCTCGCGCCCGGTCCGCTTCTCCACGCTCTTGGCGAGGCTGTTGGCTACCGCCTTCGCGATCAGCGTCTTGCCGCAGCCGGGCGGGCCGTAGAGCAGGATGCCCTTGGGCGGCGACAGTTGGTGGTCCGCGAAGATCTCCGGGTGCAGGTACGGCAGTTCGATGGCATCGCGGAGCACCTCGATCTGATCGTCGAGGCCGCCGATCCGTTCGTAGGTGACGTCCGGCACTTCCTCCAGCATCACCTCTTCGACGGCAGACTTCGGCATCTTCTCGTACGCGTACTGGGTGCGCGTGTCGACCATCACGTGATCGCCGGCCTTCAGGGTCTCGGCCCGGAGCGCAGCCGAGAGTGTGACCACCCGCTCGTCGTCGGTGTGGCCGAGGACGATGGCGCGGCCGTCTCCGAGCAGCTCGATGATCGACGAGATTTCCCCGCGCTGGACCCAGCCCGCCGGCTCGATCACGTTCATCGCCTCGTTGAGCAGGACCAGCTGGCCCTCCTCGAACTGGTGCGGATCCACCTTCGGGTGGACGTTGACGCGCATCGGACGCCCGTCGATGACGATCTCCGCGGTCCCGTCCTTGTTGGCCCGCGTGAATACGCCGTAGCCGTTCGGCGGTGCGCAGAGCTTGTCGACCTCTTCCTTGAGGAGCTCGATCTGCTGCTTGGCTTCCTGCAGCGTGTGCACGAGCTTCTCGTTCTGGCGTTCGGCATCTCCGACTTGTTGCCGCATCAGCAGATAGCGCCTGCGAGCGGTCTCGTATTCCGCCAGCACGCGCTCGAGGCGACGCCGAAATTCGCTGGAATCGGCTCCAAAGAAGCGCAGCGCGTCCTGCAGCTCCCCGACCGGATCGCTGGCCGGCGCGCCGGCGTCGCGTTCCGGATCGTCTTCGGGCCGAGGACCCGAAGCGGAGATCCGCCGCATCACGTCCCGGACGAATCCCTTGCGCCCTGCGTTCCCGGTGTCGTCGAACTCGCTCATCCCACCGTCTCCTCATTCCTCGTTCCGCGGCCCGCGAGCGGTGCTGGCTCTATCAGAGAAGCCACCCAGTGGTTTTTTGCAAGTGCAAAGCCCATGCCGTGGCTCTGGGGACCTTCCAGATCGGAACGCGAGCTGACGCCGTATCGTGGCAAGTCGCTTTGCTCACCCGTTTTCCGGCTCCGGTGAGACGGATCGACCGCCGGGATTCGTCGGGTGAATCGGCCCGAGGGAGCGACGCGAGCGAGCCGTTGTTCCCAGTCCAGACGTCGCAGCCGTCGTCCCAGACTTCGTTCGAACTCATCCAAACGATGCAGAACCTCGCGGACGAGTTTCGCTGGACCGTGTCCGGATCTGTTCTCGATCCGATCGAAATCGACCTCGGTTCTGGGATCGAGGCGTCGGATGCACATGGCCGAAAACTCGAAACCCCTTGAAATTTCGGCGTTGTAAGCGCGTCTCAGCATATCAGAGGAGGACACCCTTTCAAGCAGACGGCACGTCGGCGGCGCGCGACGTGCGAAGGACTCCCGTGGCGCCGAGCCGCGATCGCCGTAGCCCCGTCTGGCTCGGTCGGCCGGGATTCTTCGGCGGCGCACGAGTCGCATCGACGCTGCATTCCCCGAAGGGACGATCGCCCGCTCTGCCGGTGCCCTGCGCCCACCGGCCTGCCGCCGAGCTGCCAGTCCCCTGCCTACGCGCGATGCGAAGCTGCGTCGGAAAGAGCCGCGATTTTGACGGCACCGTCGGCGTTTCGGCACTCGAGTCCCCTCGTGCAGGGATCTGCGGACCGGGCGGATGGCGTAGGGAATCCGCTGCCGACCCTAGCGACCTGGCGTCCCCGGACCCGGGTCTCGCGGACCCGCAGAATGCGCTCATCGCGCCGCAGCCGGCACCGTCAACACCCGGGTGCCCGTCGGCGGCTCGAATTGGAAACGCGCCGCTGGGAGATCGAGATTCGTCCGCACGTCGTCGAGTTCCACCTCGGTCCGGTTGCCGAGGATGTCGACGACGACGGTCGAGCGGATCTCTCCGGTCTCCCGAAGTGCCGCGAGTTCGAGCCGCTCGTACGAGGAGTCCGTGCGGGGGGTCAGCAGCAACCAGACCTGTGGCTCGCCGCAGTCGCGGGCGGAGATCTCGAACTCTTCGACCAGGCGCCCGTCGCCCAGCAGAAACTGGATTGCGGCTCCGGACAGGAACTCCGGACCGAGCGGGAACTGCTGCGCTTCCTCGGCCTGCGGATCGTAGATCCAGAGCGTCGCACCGTCGCTGACCACCAGACTGGGCTCGGGCGTCTCGTACGACCAGCGCATGCGGCCGGGCTTGGCGAAGAACACCTCGCCGCCCGCCTCCAGGGTCGCGGCGCTCGTGCTTCCCAGCGCCACGCTCGCGGTGCGCTGGATGAAGCGCGCCCGCAGGTTGCGCACGGCGTCGTAGCGCTGCTGCACGCGCTCGGCGATCTCCTGGGCACAGGCACCCGCGGACGACGGCCCGGCCTCGCCTGCGAGCGCGCCCGATTCGGCGCTGGCGAGGCTCGGGAGCGAGAAGATGGCGAGCCAGGCCAGCATCGACGCGACACGGACAGCAGTACCCATGGGCTTTCGACGCAGCACGCGTCCCGTCATTCGGCGTCGATCGGTTGGATGTAGACCTCCCGCGACTTGGCTCCGATCTGGGGACCGACGACGCCATCGTTCTCCATCTGCTCGATCATCCGAGCGGCACGGTTGTAGCCGACCTTCAACCGGCGCTGGATGTACGAAATCGAGGCGTTGCGCGTTTCCGCGACGATCGCGACGGCACGATCGTAGAGGTCATCCGCATCCTCGCCGCGCTCCTCCTTGTCCTCGCTCGCCTGCTTCGCCTCGAGCAGGGTCTCGTCGAAGTGCGGCGCGCCCTGTTTGCGCAGGAACGCCACCAGCTCGGCCACTTCCTTCTCCGAGACATAGGCGCCATGCATGCGCTGCAGCTTCGATGTCCCCGGTGGCAGGAACAGCATATCGCCCTGGCCGAGCAACTGCTCGGCACCGTTCTGATCCATGATCGTGCGCGAATCGATCTTCGACGCCACCTGGAACGCAATGCGCGACGGGAAGTTCGCCTTGATCACGCCGGTGAGGACGTCGACGCTCGGCCGCTGCGTCGCGAGCACCAGATGGATGCCGGCCGCTCGCGCCATCTGCGCCAGCCGCTGCAGCGCCTCTTCCACGTCGCGCGCCGACACCACCATGAGGTCGGCGAGCTCGTCGATGACGACGACGATGTACGGAATGCGCTCGAGCGGGATCTCCTGCCCCTCCGTTTCGCCCGGGCGCAGCTTGAGCCGCAGCGTCGTCTGGCCGTCCGCCAGCAGCTCGTCCACGCGGGCGTTGAACTGCGCAATGTTGCGCACACCGAGCGCAGCCATCGCCCGGTAGCGCTCCTCCATCTTGTGGACGACGCCCGCGAGCGCCGCCGCAGCGCGCTTCGGATTCGTCACGACGTCGGCAATCAGGTGCGGAATGCCCTCGTAGATCGACAACTCGAGGATCTTCGGGTCGATCAGCAGCAGCTTCAGTTCGGCCGGCGACGCGCGGAAGAGAATCGAACACAGCAGCGAGTTCAGAAACACGCTCTTCCCGGTCCCGGTGGCTCCCGCCACGAGCAGGTGCGGCATCTTCGCCAGGTCGCCCTCGACGGCGTTGCCGAAGATGTCCTTGCCGAGCGCCAGCGTCAGCTTCGACGCGCTCTTGCGGAAGCTCTCGGAATCGAGCAGGTCGCGGATGTAGACGACGTCCCGTTCCGGATTCGGGATCTCGATGCCGACGACGGATTTGCCCGGCAGCGGTGCGATGATGCGCACCGAGAGCGCGCGCAGCGCCAGAGCGAGATCGTCGGAAAGGTTCGTGATCCGGTTGACCTTCACGCCGGGGCCCGGCTCGAACTCGTACAACGTGATGACGGGACCGGGATGCACCGTGACGACGCGACCGGTGACCCCGAAGTCCGCCAGCTTCTTCTCGAGAATCCGCGAGTTCATGATCAGGCTCTCGCGGTCGTAACGGCGGTCCACCTCCGGCGCGCGCTGGAAGATCGACGCCTCGGGGAACTGGTAGGGCCCCTGCGGCGTGTGCTCGCTGAAGACGAAGGCTTCCTGCTCCGGACTGCGCTTTTTGCGATCGGCGTGGTGGTCCACGATGTGCGGCTCTTCGCCCGTCGGGCGGCGCGGGGCGCGCGCCGGCGGGGCGGCCGCGACGTCAGTAGCCGCTTCGCTTCCGGCGGACACCCCGTCTTCCTCGAGGTCCGGCGCGTCCGCAGCGGCGGGAGCGGTGCGGGCTCGGCGCGCGCGCCGAGCCCGCCGGACGCCGATCTCCTGCCCTACGCGCGCCACGCCCCAGCGCAGCGCGACGAACACCGCCACGATTCCGGCGCTCGCAGCGGCGATCCCGCGGCTGAGCGCGTCGAAGACCACGTCGCCGGCGAACCGCGAAGCCCGCCACGCCGCGCCGGCCACGATGGCGATCGAGCCGGCAACCCACGCCAATGCGGCGATTGCGACACGGAACGCCGTTCCCATCGGGACGCCGAACAACGTGAGGACGCCGCCGGTCGCGAGCAACCCGTCGACGAACAATGCGCCCCAGACGCTGAGCAGGATCTGCTCGCCCGAGGCGACCCACATACCGAGCCGCCCGCCGGCCTCCGGCGCGATCCGGGATGCGCCCGCCGCCGCCAGCAGCGGAGGCAGCGTCGCCAACGCGAGCAGCAGGGCCGCAGCGCCGACCCAGAAACGAAGTCCCGGCGGACCGCGCCGGAGCACGAGCCGTCCGCCGATCACGACGGCGAGCCCCACCACGCCCACCGCGCCCCAGCCCACCGCGCGGTGCAGGAGCCCGGCGACGGTGGCGCCGACGGCGCCGGCGCCATTGGCGACCTCGGTCAGGCGAAACAGCGGATCGCTCGGGGTGTAGGTGGCGAGCGCGAGCGCGGACAGCGCCGACAGCGCGATCAGGACGATTCCGGCCGATTCGGCGAACCGGCGCCCGAGGCCGGACTCGGAGCCCTGCCCCGTCCCGCGGCGACGCCGCGCAGCAGCCTTAGCCACGGATGGCTCCGGGACGTGCGAAATGCGCACTCGGAAAGATGGTAAGGTCGTCGGTAGCGACCACGTCCCTGAACCCCCCGGTGGGACGAAAGTCGGGCGGAAGGTACTGGCGCTCGGACTCCCGCGTCAAGCCGAGGTCGCGGAGGGATGGCGCGGCGGGGAAACCGCTGCCTCCGCGCCGTCGCCTGCGGGAACCGGCGCGATCACCGGCGCCCCCTGGAGTTCGACGTCGTAGCCGGCTGCGATCGCAGCCCGGACGCGCGCCTTCAGGTGGTTGCGTTGTTCCATGGTGATACCGCGAGTCGGGATCGGCTTGCCGAATGCGATCCTGACGGTGCCCGAATGCACGTCGAGGCTTCCCTTCGGCGTGATCCGCTGACTTCCCGAGACGGTGACCGGCACGATCGGGACCTGCGCCGCCACGGCCAGGTGGAAGGGTCCGCTCTTGAACGGTAGGAGACTGCCGTTGGCGCTGCGGGTCCCTTCCGGGAACGCGATCACGCTCGCGCCGGCGCGGATGCGGGCAGCGGCGCGCTCCAGGCTCCTCACCGCGCGCTCGCGATTGCCGCGATCGATGATGATCTGGCCCGTCGTGACGAGACACCAGCCGAAGATCGGAACCTTCACCAGCTCCTTCTTGGCGACGAATCGCCAGGAGACGGCCGGCGGCAGCGTGTCGACGATCGCCGCGATGTCGACCAGGCTCTGGTGGTTCGAGAGCAACAGCACCGGCGCATCCGACGGGATGTTCTCGAGCCCGGAGACCTCGACGCGGATCCCGTAGGTCCGCAGGATCCACCGGACCCAGATGCGGCCGAGGGCGCGGACGACGCGCGCCTCGCGATCGAAGGGGCTGACCGCAATCACCGGCAATCCGATGACGACCGTGTAGATCGCGACGAGGAGGAGACGCAGGGCATTGGCCATGGAGCGGTCGACTCGCCTGGAAGCGCCCCCAGGCTAGGCGCGGAGGAGAACCGCTGTCAACGCGCCGCGGATCCAGCCCGGAGACCGCTTGACGGCGGCCATCGTCGCAGAGAAACTGGTGGCCTCTCACCCCTCGCGCAGAAGAGCTCTACACCGCGGATCGCCGCGATCGACCGGGCTCTTCAGGAGATCCCCTCATGGCCGGCGTCAACAAGGTCATCCTGATCGGCAACCTCGGACGAGACCCCGAACTTCGTTACACCAAAAACGGACAGGCCGTCGCCAACTTCTCGCTGGCGACGAGCGACAGCTTCACGAACCGCGAAGGGGTTCGCGAAGATCGGACCGAATGGCACCGGATCGTGGCCTGGGCCAAAACGGCCGAGTTGTGCACGAAGTACCTGAGCAAGGGCCGGACCGTCTACGTCGAGGGGCAGTTGCGCACGCGGGAGTGGGAAGACAAGGAAGGGCACAAGCGGCAGACCACCGAGGTGCACGTGCAGACCGTGCAGTTCCTCGGCTCGCCCGGCGGCCGTGGCGGCGAAGGCGCGCGCGGCGGCAGGACCGACGACGGCGGATCCAATGGCCCGAGCGATCACGAGGGGCCGCCGGCCAGCGAAGAGATCCCGTTCTAGGATCCCGATCCAGCAAAGCCGGATCCCGCTGAGCGGGGACGCCGGCGCTACTTCCCGGTGGAGCGGAGCTGACGCACCAGTGCGTCGATCTGCCGTCGCGCGTCCGATCCGAGCTGCTCGAACTCGACGCCCATGCCGGCGGGGCCCTCCTCGGGCGACGCGTCGCGGAGCCAGGCGACGCGTCCGCGCGCTCGGATGGGCTCGTCGCCGCCCGGAAGTCGAAACTCGAGTGCCACGCGAGTTTCGATCGGCGGCGGCGTGTCGGTCTCGATGAACAGACCGCCTTCGTTGACGTTGCGGGTGAATTCGCTGAACAACGCATCGACGGTTGCATAGGCGACGCGCACGACCAACGGGGATCGCGGCGTGCTCCGTCGTTCCGTCGCAATCTCGATGTCGCTCCGGACGTCGGCGCGGATGTCCTCGGACATCGCGCTCAGCGTCCGTTCCCCGCTGTCGACCGCTTCGCTCATGGCAGGCCCTCCGGACTCTCACAGGAGCCCGTGAGGAGTCATCGACCGGCCGGGGGCCTCTCCTTGAGCCGCCGCTCACCCGGCGAGGCCCGTGCCGGTTCGGAGCAGGCCCGACTCCCGCAAGCTCACGAAGCCGCGCTCGGCCACGACGACGTGGTCGAGCACGGGGATCCCGAGGAGCTCACCGGCTGCGGCGAGTCGCTCGGTGATCTCCTGATCCTCCCGACTCGGCGTGGGGTCGCCGCTCGGGTGGTTGTGAACCAGCACGACGGCGGCAGCGGCCTCGCGCAGCGCCGGGCGAAAGACCTCGCGCGGATGCACCAGGCTCGCCGTCAATGTGCCTTGGGAAATCACGACCTCGCGCAGCATCCGATGGCGACCGTCGAGCAGGACCAGCAGAAAGCGCTCGTGACGCGCGTCGCGCAGGCGGGGGTGGAAGTGCCGGAACACGTCGGCTGGGCCTCGGACCGGATCGCCGCTGCGCAGGCGCCGAGCCGCGAGGCGGCGGCCCAGCTCCAGCGCGGCGACCAGCGTCGCGCTCTTCGCCGGTCCGATGCCGTCCTCGCCGGACAGCTCGGCGGCCGCCGCGCTCGCGAGACCCGACAGTCCACCATGGCGATGGAGAAGCGTCGCGGCCAGCGCCAAGGCGTCGCGCCGACCGCCGCCGGTCCGCAACAACAGCGCAATCAGCTCGGCCTCGGAGAGCGCCTCCACGCCGTGCGCGTCGAGCCGCTCGCGCGGTCCGTCGCCCGGAGACAGAGCCGTCTCCCGCGCGCGGACGGCTCCCGCCCGCGGCGCTCCGGAGTCCTGCGTCCAGTTCAAGAGTCACCTCGCCGGGACCGACGGGGCGAGATTCGAGTCAGCCGTCGCCAGCACCGGCACCGGCGCCGGCGGATGCCCCTCGACAGCGCTGTTCGGCGCTGCGCGCCGACGCCAGCGCGTCGGCAAAATCCACGGGCTCCATCTCCGGCGCCACCAGGCTGCGCAGGGCCTCCGCGCGGTAGGTGTCGGGCTCGAGCAGCCGCGTCCATTGCCGCAGCAGCGCGAGGTGACCGCGCGCCGAAACCGCCTGTGTCGCAGCGGCCTCCAGCTCCAACGGAACGCCGGGGCGGTACCGCGTGTCGTCCTCGAGCGCGATGACGCCACCGGGCGAGACCTCGCCGAGCCGCCGCAGCGCCGCCCGCAGATACGGATCCGTGAAGTCGCCGCGCGGCGCCAGGGCGCGCGCCAGGGATTCCCGGTCGAGGTTCGCGCGCAGCGCGCGATCGAACGCCCCGGCGCAGCCGGTGACGTCCCCGGTGCGGATCTGGCCGAGCGCCGCACGAGCGCGCGAGACGATCGCCGCTTCCTGGTCGCTCGGAATCATATCGATCGTGAACCGGTGCAAGCCGCGCACGGGATCATGCTGCTGACGGGATCTCAGTTCTACGTTTTCGCTCGTGAGACCGGGCGCCAGCTTGACGGCGATCAGCAGATCCTCGCCGAGCTGCCGCGCCTCTGCGCTCGCCAGCAACGGACTGCGCAGCCCAGCGAGCACTGCCTCGGCGCGCGGCTCTCCTGCCGTCTGGCTGAGGATCACACTGAACCCCCGCTCGGCCTTCTGCACGCGCACGTTCGCCGGCTGCTTCAACAACAGCGACAGCCCGGCGCGACCGCCGAAGTACGTGTGCGCGACCGAGACGAGCGCGTTGTCGAGCGGATCGAGTTCGATCAGGAGCTTCTCCTGACCGCCCTGGACGGGCACGTTGATCGTCTGGAGTTTGTGTCCCGGCAGGAACGCCCGGATGCTGACGGAATCGCGCTTGCCGGCGGCGGCGCGCGTCGGAAGCTCGACGATCACCGGTGCAGTCGTCTGCTCGTAGCGCTTCTGGAAACTGGCGCGTACGTAGAACAAATCCAGCGTTGCGCCGGGCGGGGACGTCTCGATGCGCAGCGTGCGATCGGAGTGGAAGCCGGGCCGCAGTGAGTCGAAGATCTGCGCCGGACTCCAGCCCGCGCGATCCTCGGGCACCAACACGACGCGCCGGACGTCTCCCGGCGCGTCCGCCGCTCTCGCAGCCGCCGGGTAGACAGCCAGCGCAAGCGCGCAAAGGAAGGTCTGGAGGCGCACGAGCCGAGAACGCACGACGAATTCCCCTAGCAACGACAGCGGCCCCCCTCCCATACGATAGCCCGGGGGAGCAACGCTTACAGCCGGCGCCGTGGATCCGCCGGTCAGACCGCCGGCGCGCCCTCTTTGGACCGCTGCTGAGCCTCATCGGGCCGCTCCCAGTGGCCGCTCTTGCCCCCGCTCTTGCGGACCAGCTGCACCGCATCGATCGACATGCCACGATCGATCGCCTTGCACATGTCGTACAGCGTCAGACCGGCAGCCGCCGCCGCGACGAGTGCCTCCATCTCGACGCCGGTCTTCGCGTGCGCGCGGACGCTCGTCTCGACGTGAACGCACGAACCCGGCTCGTCGAGCCGCAGTTCTACTTCGACGACATCGAGCGGAAGCGGATGGGCGAGCGGGATCCAGTCGGCGGTCCGCTTGGCGGCCTGCACGGCGGCAATCCGCGCCAGCGCGAGGACATCGCCTTTGGCGACGCGGCCTTCGGAGATGGCCGCGAGCGTCGTCG
Organism: uncultured Spirochaetales bacterium; assembly: GCA_964403735.1. Classification (GTDB taxonomy): domain Bacteria; phylum Myxococcota_A; class UBA9160; order UBA9160; family PR03; genus CAADGG01. The sequence goes on from CAYOHN010000008.1 coordinate 12,612, forward strand.
GGGCCATCCGGACCGTGGCGCGCGCCACGCACTCCCGGCGCGTGACGCGCTTGTCGCCAACGTCCACCATGCGCGCGCGTCCGCGGCCATCGAGATGGGTCAGACCAGCCGGCGCCTCCGCGGGGTCCGTGGCCATGCTCAGCGCTCGCGATCGAGCAGCCACTCGAAGAGATCCTCGAGTACCTGCTCCTGCTCTGGCTCGTTGAAGATCTCGTGCCGGAGCTGCGGATAGACGCGCAGCCGATGTCCCGGCCCCCGCAGTTGCCCATGAAAGATCCGGCTCCCGCGCGCGGGGCAGATCCGATCGGATTCCCCGTGCAGCAGCAGCATCGGAACCTGCACCTGGAACGCGCCGCCGGCAGTGCGCGTCACGGCGGCGAGCAGCTCCGTCGCGAGCGACACCGTCACGCGCCGAAACACGAGGGGATCTTCCACGTACCCGCGGACCACCTCCGGATCCCGGGAGAGCGCATCGGGTTCCAGACCTGCCGCCATCCGCAGCCGGGGCGCCACGCGGCGCAGCATCCGCGCGACGCGCAGGCGGAGCGGCGAGACGTGCCCCGGGATCTCGAGCGGCACCCCCGACGTCACGGCGCAGGCGACGTCCGGCTTCCGCTCGCACAGGAGCGCCGTCGTGACCAGCCCCCCCATGCTGTGGCCGACCAGCGCGATCGGAAGCCCCGGGTGCTCGCGGCGGATGGTCTCGAGGAATGCCTCGGCGTCGTCGAGCAGCTCGGAGAAAGCGCCGAGGTGCCCCGGCGGGCCCTCCGAACGGCCATGACCGCGATGATCGAACGCATGCACGGCGCATTCTCGAGAGGCAAACCACGCGGCGACGTGCTCGTAGCGTCCGCTGTGCTCGGCGAGGCCGTGGACCAGAACGACGACGCGGCGCGGGTCCCGCGGCAGCCACGCACGCCGGTACAGTCGGGTCCCGTCGGGAGCACCGAACTTCGACTGCGAACGGCGGACGACTCGGCGCTCCACGCGGCGGATCGTAGAGCGCCGACCGCGCGCGTCAACGGAATGTCGCGGCGCGTCGGAACGCAGCCGTGGCTCGGCTGAGGACCCCGAGGGGTTCGAGAACTTCTTCAGATCGACGGTGAAAATTTGCCAACTCTCGTTTGACCCTGCGATTTTCGCTCTGGTAGCATCCGGGGTTCCCAGGCTGCGAGGGGTTTGCTCCGCAACTCGTCGGGTCAGGAAGGAAGCGAGTGTCGTCCCCCACACCCTCCGTTCCCCACACCCAATCCACCCCGAGATCCCCGGGCTCCGATTCGCCGCGACGATCGGATCCCGAATCCGCGTTGCGCGGAGAGATCGACCGCCTGGCCGCCGCGTTCACGCACGCTCCCGAACCGGTGGCCGTGCTCGATCGCCGAGGTCGGTTGCGCTTCGTCAACCCGCAGTGCGCGACGCTTTTTGGCGACAGTTCCGGCGCCCTGCGCGGCCGCGCCATTGCGGACTTCGTCCGCCATCGAGCGAACGCAGAGGCCGAGACGCGTTCGGACTCGCGCTGCGTCCTGCGCGGCGAGTGCGAGCTGTGTCGTCCGGATGGAGAGGTTCGCTGGGTGAGCTGGTCGGCCAGCCCTCTTCCTGGAGACGACGAGCGCGGCATCGGCGTGACGGTATTCCTGCGCGACGAGACGGAGCTGCGGCAACGCGAGCAGAACGGGCGCCGACGGCTGGAGGAGCTCGAGCAGACACTGCGCGGAGTCGCGCACGACCTGCGCTCACCGCTCGTCGCCGTACTCGGCTTCTCGCGGCTGTTGCGCGACGACTTCGCCGGCTTGCTGGGAGACCGCGGCACGCACTACCTGGAGCGCATCACCGAGGCCGGCCGCAACATGGAGGCGTTGATCCGAGAACTGGTGGACTTCGCCCGGATCGGCAATGCCGGCGAGCGGGCCGGGCTCGTGGACCCGCGTGAAGTCTTGGAGCAGCTCCGCGGAGAACTCAAGCCTCGGCTCGATGCAACCGGCGTCGCCCTGCGTTGGCCCGCGGAGCCACCGTTGGTGTTCTGCGATCGCACGCGGCTCTACCAGATCTTCTCGAATCTGATCGGGAATGCGCTCGACCACATGGGCCCGTGCGAACGTCCGCTGGTGGAGATCCAGGTGCGCGAGGAGAGCGACCGGCATCTGCTGGTGGTGCGAGACAACGGCCGCGGCGTCGCGCCGGACGAGCAGGAGCGCATCTTCGAGATGTTCCACAGCGTTCCGGGCGCGGACGGGCGCAAGGGCACCGGGATCGGTCTCGCCATCGTCAAGAAGATCGCCGAACTACACGGCGGCCGCGCCTGGGTGGAGAACGCGCCGGGCGCCGGCGCAGCCTTCCACGTGACGCTGCCTCGCCGCTGACCCGCAGCCAACACCGCGCTCGGAGCAGTCGATCGGAGTGCGTAAGGCGCGCGCGCCGCGGTGGCGCTGCCAGAGCGCCTTCCGTAGCCTGCCTTTCGGGCTTTGGCTGCCGAGGGACCATGTATCCGATCCTGTTCGAGATCTTCGGGTTCCCGATCTCGTCGTTTGGCGTGATGCTTGCGGCCGCGTTTCTGGCCGGCACCTGGCTCACGTCGAAGCGAATGGCCGAGGTAGGACTCGACCCGGACCACGCGACGACGATGCTGATCTACGCGATGGTCGGCGGGATCGGCGGGGCGAAGCTGTACTTCGCCGTCGACGTCTCGATGCGCGAAGGGATCCCGTTCACACAGCTGCTGCTGGCTCGCGAGGGGATCACGTTCTACGGCGGCCTGCTCGGCGCCATCTCTGCCGTGTGGATCGGCACGCGCATCCACCGGATCCCGACGAATCTGTTCTTCAACTGCGTCTGCCTAGCCGGCGCGCTCGGCCAGGCGTTGGGCCGGATCGGCTGCTTCCTGGTCGGCGACGACTACGGCCGCCCGACCGACGCTCCGTGGGGTATCGCGTTTCCGCAGGGCGCCCCGCCGACGCTCGAGCGCGTTCACCCGACGCAGCTCTACGAGGCCGCCTGGTTGTTCGCGTTGACGGTCTTCCTGTGGCGACGACGCCAGCGCAGCCCGCTGCTGTGGGGGGAGTACCTCGTGCTCGCCGCGATTGCCCGTTTCTTCGTCGAGTTCCTGCGCCTCAACCCTCGCGGAGCGCTCGGGCTGACCGAGGCCCAGATCATCGCCTTGCTGTTGGCCGGAGTCGGGGGAGCGAGCTGGCTGTGGGCCCGCCGCATTCCGGCCCCGGCAGCGGCCTGATCGGCTTCGCGGCAGCGAAGGGGAGTCCGAAGTGGCGCGAGCGCACGACACCCGTACCAAGATCCTCGAGGTGGCCGAGCGGGAGTTTGCGTCCGCTGGTTTCGCCGGTGCGCATCTCCAGAAGATCGCCGAGCAGGTCGGCGTGCGGAAGACGGCCCTCTATTACTACTTCGAGAGTAAGGCTGCGCTCTACACGACCGTGCTCGAGGCGATGCTCGAGGACTTCGATCGCGCGCTCGGCGCCGCGGTCGAGGCTCCCGAGCCTCCGGAGAAGCGGCTCGAGCGGCTCGTCGCCAACTTCAACGACCTGCTCGCCGTGCATCCCACCTACGCGCGGATCCTGTTCCGCGTGTTCGTGGACCAGCCGAACGTCGATGCGAGCCGCGTGCTGCCGATCGTCGAGCGCGTCATCGGACGGCTGTTTCGCTTCTACCGCGAGGGAGTGGATGCCGGCGTCTTCCGGCGGCTGTCCTCGCGTCACTTCTTCCAGCACCTGCTCGGAATGACGGTCTTCCACTACGCGGCGCCGTTCTTCAGCGCGCGCGTGCTCGGCGTCGACGATATCTTTGCGAACGACGCCGTGGCGTGGCGTCGCGACGAGGTGACGGCGCTGCTCAGCGACGGCGTGCTCCGCCGAGACGGCAAGCCCGAGATCGTGCGCGGCGAAACCGAGCAATAGCTCCGATCGGTCAGGAAGCCGGTTCGGGGCCGAGGACGCGGTGCAGACCGCGGGCGCTGGCGACCAGCGCCTCCCGGCGGTCGCCCTCGACGAGCAGCTCGAGGCGAGACACCGCCGCGAGTGCCAGCGTGCGAAAGGCCGCGTCGTCCGGGATCGGCGGTCCGCTCGTCCAGCGCTCGAGGTGCTCGAGGGCCCCTTCGTAGTCGCCCCGCAACCAGGCGTCCATCCCGTCGGCGTAGGCGGCTGCAGCGTGCAGCTCCGGAGCGTCGGAAGTTCGGGCGATCGCCTCTGCGAGCGCTCCGCGCGCCGCCGCGAAGTATCCGCTCTCCAGATACGAACGGGCCGCCAGCGCGTAGCCGGCGCCGGCGTCGCCGTGGATCGAGGCAAAGAGCGCGTCGAGCGTCTCGCCGAGCACCTCCTCCGCGAGCGAGGCATTCTCGAGCAGGTAGCGCATCACGAGGCCGCTTTCGCGGTGTGTCGTCAGCAACACGCGAAACTGCCGACGCGTCTGTTCCAGCAGCGATTCGGTTTCCCGGAGCGCCTCTTCGAGTCGCGCGCGCGAGACGCGCAGCAGGCGCGCAAACTCCTCGAACAGCGGCTCCGAGCCGGGCTCCGCATCGATCCGCGCGGCCTCGACCTTCGGCGCGTAGACCTGGAGCTGATAGAAGTTCTCGCGCAGCTTCATCGCCTCGTGGAACAGCGATCCGACGGCGAGATCGAAGAGCGCGACGCGCGGCAGCTCCGCAGCGGACGCACCGGCGCGGAACAGCGCGTGCGTGCGCTCCTTCAGCCGGAACAGCACGCTCTCCTCGGTGTCGCCGACGAGCCGCTGCACGTCGTCCCAACGCAGGACGCGCTCGCGGTGGCGCTCGAACAGCCGACGCAGCTCATGGTGCGCGAGCAGGAACTCGCGGGCGATGTCGACCAATCCGGGCTCGGTGCGTCGCATGGGTTGGTAGGATACGGCACCGGAAGCCTGCGGACCCCCGGGGATCCTTCGGGGCGAGAAATTCGAGACGGCGAAGCTCCGTTGACCCGCGGGAACCGTCCTCTACGTTGAAGTCGTGGCGTGCCGCTGCAGGAGGTTCCGGTGAACGAAGTCGAGCGGGAAAGTCTGGAAGTCGATGTCCTCTACGTCGGGGCCGGGCCCGGCACGCTGGCGTCGGCGCTGCACCTGGTGCGGTCGATCGAGAGTCACAACCAGCAGGCCGCGAGCCGCGGCGACGAGCCGCTCGAGATGCCGAGCGTGCTGGTGATCGAGAAAGCCGCCGGCGTCGGCGACCACGCGCTGTCCGGCGCCGTCATCAACCCGAAGGCGATCGCCGAGCTGATGCCAGACTTCCAGGAGCAGGGCTTCCCGACGGAGTACGTGTGCGACGACGCCTCGTTCTACATGTTCTTCCGCTCCTTCACCGTGAAATCCCCGGTCTGCCCGCCGAACTTCCAGAAGAAAGGCTACCACGTCGCGTCGCTGTCCAATGTGACCAAGTGGCTCGCCGAGAAGTGCGAGGCGGCCGGCATCGACATCTATCCCGGCTTCGCTGGCGATCAGCTGCTCGTCGAGGGCGGCCGCGTGGTCGGCGTCCGGATCGGCGACATGGGCGTCGACAAGCACGGCAAGCCGAAGGCGAACTTCCAGCCCGGCATGGACATCCGCGCCAAGGTCACCGTACTGGGCGAAGGCGTGCGCGGCAGCCTCAGCAAGCAGATGATCGAGCGCTTCGAACTGCAGGGCCAGTATCCGCAGGTCTACGAGACCGGTATCAAGGAGATCTGGCGCGTCAAGCCAGAGAAGCACAAGCCGGGCCGCGTGATCCACGGTTCGCTGTTCCCGGACTTCCTGTCGCAGTTCAACGGCATGTGGCTCTACGACATGAAGGACAACCTGGTGTCGTTCGGCTACGTGACGATGCTCGACTCGCAGAATCCGTTCAACGATCCGCACCTCGAGTCGCAGCGTTTCAAGACGACGCCGTTCATGCGCAACCTGCTCGAGGGTGCGGAACTGGTGCGCTACGGCGCCAAGGCGATCCCGATGGGAGGCCTCTACGCACAACCGAAGCTGTACTGCGACGGCGCCATGCTGATCGGCGACGCCGCCGGCATGTGCAACGCGTTCCGGTTGGCCGGCATCCACATCGCGATGAAGACCGGCATGATGGCTGCGGAGACGATCGTCGACGCGCTCGCCAAAGACGATTTCTCGTCGGTGATGCTCGGCGGCTACGCCGAGCGCTATCGCAACAGCTGGGCGTACGAGGAGCACATGGAGGCGCGCAACTTCCACGGCTCCGTCGAGGTGAGCCCCGTCTTCGCGATGGGCCTCAACATCCCGCTGATGCTGATCACCAAGGGCCGCGGGATCAAGGATCCGCTGCCGTTCACCGCGGGCCACCAACACATGACGAAGCTCTCCGAGCTACCGGCCTCGAAGCGAGAGAGGGAACGCTTCGAGTTCGACGGCAAGCTCACGTTCACGAAGGAGCACCTGGTCGCGCTGAGTGGCGCCGAACACGAGGTGGATCAGCCCTCGCACCTGGTGGTCGCGGATGTGGACCTGTGCAGCGACGTCTGTACCAAGGAATACGGCAACCCGTGCGAGAGCTTCTGCCCGGCGGCCGTCTACGAGATGATGCCGGACCCGGAGCAGCCCGGGCGCAAGAAGCTGTTCATCCACCATGAGAACTGCGTGCACTGCAAGACCTGCGACATCGCGGATCCGTACCAGGTGATCACGTGGACGCCGCCGCAGGGCGGCGAGGGGCCCGACTACACGCGAATGTGATCCCGGCAGCGGCGCAGGGCGGCCTGGATTGCGTCGGCCGTCGCGCGGTCGGACGCCACGACCAGCGTCGTCGCCGGCTCGTCGAGCGAATCCGGGAACGCGTGGCTGTCGGCAGTCTCCACCAGGGCGCCGGCCTCGCGCGCGATCAATACGCCGATGCGACCGCGCACGCTGATCGTCGCTGTCTTCGCGATGCGCAGACCGCCCCGCACGCCGGGAATCAGCGGCGCCAATGCCACGGCTCCGCCGCTCGCGCGGCCAATCTCGAAGCCGGCCGCGCGCAGCGCAGCCTCGACGGCGTCTGGCACGCCATCGGAGAGCAGCAGTCGGTGCCCGTCGGGCGTACAGGACGCCGGCGCCGACTCGCTCCCGAGTTGCGCACGCCGGACACCGCGGCCGCGCACGGCATCGAAACGGAGCTGCTCGTTCGGCAGCGCCACCAGCGCCGCCTCGTAGCGGCCATCGACGGCGAAACCCGCCATCACGGCGTACATTCCGAGCCGGCCGAGATAGAAGTGGAAGGTGCCGTCGATGGGATCGATGACGATGCGCAGCGCGGCCGCGGAACCGTCGAAGAGCTCGACGCTGTGGGTGTCCTCCTCGGCCTCGAGACGCGCGCTGCGAAAGCGGGCCAGCAGGGGGACCAGCAGGGCCTCCTGGGCTGCCGTGTCGGCGATCGTCAGGGCGGCCTTCACGGCACTGCCTTCGCCGGGCTTCGGCACGTTCGGCACGCGACCCTGCAACGCAGCGGCGATCGCCGCCGCCTGGTCGAGCGCCGGCGACAGCGTGCGCACGAACTCGGCGGGCGAAGGGCGGCGCTGCATGACGCTCTCGGGTCGTAGCTCAGCCCGAGTCCTCCGACCAGTCGGGTCCGAGGCGCCGCACGGGATTGGCTGCGCCGGGGCAGCGCCGCGATGAGTACGCCCCGCGGCCCGCTGCACGCAGCCACGTTCGACTGCTGGAACACGCTGATCCGTGAGCGCGATTTCGCGACCGCCCGCGCGCAACGCCTCGCCGCGCTCCGCGACGCCGTGGCGCGCCACGGACGGCCACTGGACGCCGATGCGCTCGAGGCCGCGCTCTCCGGCGCGCATCGGCGCCACATCGACCTGTGGTGTGCCGGCGTCGGCAGCGGGTCGCGGGAGATGGCGGCGTGGGCGCTCGCCGCCGCCGGCATCGAGGACGTCGCTGCGGCCGCCGCGCTCGGGCGGGACTTCGAAGACGCCGGTCTCGCGGGCGAGATCGACCCGCTGCCCGGCGCGGGCGAGACGCTCGAGCGCCTCGCCTCTGCCGGCGTCCGGATCGCGCTGGTCTGCGACACTGGCTTCAGCCCCGGCCGCGTCGTGCGCCAGTTGCTCGCGCGCACAGGCCTGCTCAGCTTCCTCGAGGCTCAGGTTTTCTCGGACGAGGTCGGCGTGCCGAAGCCCCACGCCCGCATGTTCGAAGCCGCCCTCGAACCGCTCGGCGCAGCGCCGGCCACCGCCGCCCACATCGGCGACCTGCGCCCGACGGACGTCGCCGGCGGTCGCGCCTTCGGCATGAACACGCTGCGCATCCGCGCTGCCTACGACGACTGCTCCGACCATCCCGATGCAGATGCCATCGTCGACAGCCACGGCGATCTGCTCGCATGGCTGTTGGATCGCATGCGCTGACCGCGCGACTGGTTGACGAGCTACCGACGAACAAGAAACGCGGGTGACCTCGTTGCCGAGATCACCCGCGCTCTTGCCGGCGGCTCACCCCCCTTGGAGACGCCGGCTTGCACGTTGGGGTACGAGGGGTAGGGGGATGCGAAGGGCTCCTCTGGGTGTCAGCTGCACCCCATCGAGAGCCCGCAGTTTGCGCACTTGTAACAAGCGCCGTTGCGTACGGTGATCGAGCCGCAGTCCGAGCACGACGGCGCGTCGCTCTGGTTGACGAAGGCCTGCCGTAGTTCCGTCTGGGTCGAGCGGCCCGAGCCACCGGCCACGGCCGCTCGCGGCAACGCCCGCACTTTCGGATCGCCGAAACCGACCGCATCGGTCTCCGTCTCCTGCTCGTCCGGCGGCACCTCGGTGTCGAGGAAGCGGCTGCCGAGGTAGCGGAACACGTAGTCCGTGATCGACTTCGCGAACGGGATCTCCGGATTGTTCGTGAAGCCCGACGGCTCGAAGCGCGTGTGGCTGAACTTGTCCACCAGCGTCTTCAGCGGCACACCGTACTGCAGCGCGATCGACGTCATCGTGGCAATCGTGTCCATCAACCCCGAGACCGTGCTGCCCTCCTTGGCCATCCGGAGGAAGATCTCGCCCGGCTGCCCCTCGTCGTAGAGGCCGACGGTCAGATAGCCCTCGTGGCCGGCGACCGAGAACTTGTGCGTGCGCGCCACCCGCTCGTCGGGCAGCTTCACGCGGCGCGGCCGCGCCTCCTCGAGCGCGATGACCTTGGCGCCCGCGTCCTCCTTGGCCTTCCCGGTGTTGAGCGGCTGCGAGCGCTTGCAGCCGTCGCGGTAGACGGCGAGCGCCTTCAGGCCGAGCTTCCAACCCTCGACGTAGGCGGTCGTGATGTCGTCGATCGTCGCGTCCTCGGGCAGGTTCACGGTCTTCGAGATCGCGCCGGACAGGAACGGCTGCACGGCGCCCATCATCCGCACGTGCCCCATCCAGTGGATCGAGCGCTTGCCGTTGGCCGGCCGGAACGCGCAGTCGAACACCGTGAGGTGCTCGTCTCGCAGCTCCGGCGCCCCTTCGATCGTCTCGTGTTCGTCGATGTAGCGGAGGATGGCCGCCACCTGCTCCGGCGGGTAGCCGAGCCGGGCCAGCGCCATCGGCACCGTCTGGTTGACGATCTTCAGCAGCCCGCCGCCGACCAGCTTCTTGTACTTCACGAGCGCGATGTCGGGCTCCACGCCGGTGGTGTCACAGTCCATCATGAACGCGATCGTACCGGTCGGCGCCAGCACCGTGGCCTGCGCATTCTTGAAGCCGTGCTCGAGACCGCGCGCCAGCGCGTCGCTCCAGCTCGTCCGGGCGGCCTCGAGCAGATCGGCCGGCACGCCGGGCGACGCGATCGCATCGGCCGCCTGCTTGTGCATGCCGATCACGTCGAGGAAGCTCTCGCGGTTCTCGCGATAGCGCGGGAACGGTCCCATCGCCTCGGCGATCTCGGCCGACGTCAGGTACGCCTGCCCACACATCAGCGCCGTCACGGCCGCCGACAGGTTGCGACCCTCGTCGCTGTCATAGGCGAGCCCCCGCGACATCAACAGCGCGCCGAGATTCGCGTAGCCAAGGCCGATCGGGCGGTACAGGTGGCTGTTCTCGGCGATCCGCGCCGTCGGATAGTCGGCGTGATCGATGATGATCTCCTGCGCCAGGAACACCACCGCGACGGCACGCCGGAACGACGCGACATCGAAGCCGCCGTCCGCGTCGACGAAGCGCATCAGGTTCAGGCTGGCCAGGTTGCACGCCGTGTCGTCGAGGAACATGTACTCGGAACACGGATTGCTGGCGTTGATGCGACCGGAGGCCTTGCACGGATTCCAGCGGTTGATCGTCGTGTCGTACTGGATGCCGGGGTCGCCGCAGGCGTGCGCCGCCTCTGCCATCGCCTGCATCAGCGCGCGGGCTTCGAGCTGTTCGGCCGCTTGGCCGCTGAGCACCTCGGAGGTCTGCCACGCGCCGCCGTTCTGCATCGCCTCCATGAAGGGATCGGTGACGCGCACCGAGTGGTTGGCGTTCTGGAAGAAGACCGAGTCATAGGCGCCGCCGGGGACGTTGAAGCCGCCGTCGTAGCCGGCCTCGATCAGCGACCAGGCCTTCTTCTCCTCGTCCCACTTGCAGCGGATGAAGTCGAGAATGTCCGGGTGATCGGCGTCGAGGATCACCATCTTCGCCGCCCGGCGCGTCTTGCCACCGGACTTGATCACGCCGGCGAAGGCGTCGAAGCCCTTCATGAAGGACACGGGCCCCGAGGCGATGCCCCCGCCGGAGAGCCGCTCCCGCGACGACCGGATCTTCGAGAGGTTCGAGCCGGCTCCGGAGCCGCCCTTGAACAGCGTCGCCTCGGTGCGCGCGAGCTCCATGATCGACTCCATCGTGTCGTCGACCGAGTTGATGAAGCACGCGCTGGCCTGCTGCGGCGTGTCGGGGACGCCGAGGTTGAACCAGACGGGACTGTTGAAGCTGGCGAGTTGGTGGACCAGCACGTACGTCAGCTCGTCGCGGAACGCCTGCTCGTCGGTCGGCGTGCGGAAGTAGCCGGACGTATTGCCCCATTCGGCGAGCCGGCCGACGACGCGGCCGATCAGCTGCTTCACGCTGTGCTCGCGCTCGGGCGTGCCGATGTGGCCGCGGAAGTACTTGGAGACGACCACGTTGGTGGCGAGCTGAGACCAGCTCTTCGGGACCTCGACGTCGGTCTGCTCGAAGAGGGTCTCACCGCGCTCGTTGGCGATGCGGGCCGAGCGCAGCTCCCACTCGACGTACGCGAAGGGATCTTCCCCGGCGCGCGTGAAGTGACGCGGGATGGTGACACCGCGGGCCTTGCGCCGACTCGCCGTCACGCGGGGCCGCCACGTTCCGTTGATCGAGCGCTCTGCGTCGATGGCCGGCTGCCCCTGCTTCCCCCCCGCGTCCACGATCTCGTTCACGATCCCCTCCCAGGTTTCTTCTGATCCGATTCTCTGATCCGATTCTCTGATCCGATTCTCTGATCCGGCGGTCTGATCCGGCGGTCTGGTCCGGCGGTCTGGTCCGATTGTCCGGTTCCGTGTCCGGTCGAGCGTCTCGCCGAACGGCTCTCTGTTGCAGCGGCTCTTCGCCATCGGTCCGACTCGACTGGTCAGACTCGACTGATGCGACTCGATCGGTCCGCTGGTCGATCGACGGGCATGCGTCCGACGGCCAGCCCGGCGGCGGTCGGCCGCGCGAGAGGCCGGGCACCAAGGGGCGCGATCCGCAAGCGAGGGGACAGAAGACTCGAACTGGAGAAAGTCGAGGAGGCGAAGAGGGCACCCAGGCCCGTACACACGTCGATCCCGGGCGCCCCCCGAGCTGGATCCGGGTCCTCCTTCCCATCCCCAGCTCGCCACCTGCCAGCAACCGCCTAGTTACGAACCCCCCCAAAGCTGCTGGCAGGCCGTTCACCTCCTAAGAAAACCCATGTCGGACGAACTGATGGACCAAGGACAACCGATGGCTCGAGAACCGATGGCCTCGAAGCCGTGTCCTGTTGATGTACTCCTCGTTGCCGGGAGCGTCAACGGGAAAGTACAAGATATCGAGTCATTGGGAGGAGAGAAGCACAACCCATCGTGTTTCGACGCGAGAAAGGTCCGGAGTGCGGCGAAGGCGACCCGGGGTCGACGTCGCAGTCTGGGCAGCCGCTGGGGACAGGAGCGCAACTCCGCGTCGCTGCGAAATTTACGCGTCGCGTTGTCTCGTTGCGTCACGATTCCGAGCAGTCGGACGGCGGAGACTCGCGGATCGGCCGGAGAGGCGAGGCTTCAGGCGTCTGGCAAGCCGGTGAAGCGAAGGCCGACGCCCGCGGGAACCTTGTACCGGATGTTGAGGCCGATCAGCAGCGCGGTCACGCCCTCGACGAAGCGCGCGTTGGCCAAGGGGCCGCCGTCGACGCCGCGAAGTCCGGGAACGAGTTCGCATAGCGCCATCACGGACTTGCGAGGCCCGGGCGCTCCGGACACGACGACATCGCACTCGACCGGCTGATCGAGCTCGCGCAGCCGATGCGCGGAGACGTTCTGGAACGCGGAGACCACTTGGACACCGGCGGGCACCAGCGCGGCGACCAGCTCCGCGCACGAGCCCTGCCAGACGCCGACGGTCCGCACGGCGCCATCGCCGATTGCCGTAGCGAGCGGGACGCCCATCGAGACGACGATCTGGTCCGCGACGAGGCGTTCCTTCACCGCTTTCACGGTGCCGGCCGTGTGCTCGAACGGCACCGAGAGAATGACCAGCGCGGCCTGTGCCACGGCGTCGGCGTTGTCGAGGCCCACGACGTCAGCGCCGGGGACGGCGGCACGCACCTCCTCCGCTGCGGCGAGCGCGCGATCGAGCTTGCGCGAGCCGATCAGGACGGGCCGGCCGGCTTTTGCAAAGCGCAGCGCCAGGCCGAGACCCTGATCGCCGGTACCACCGAGAATTGCGATCGCGTTCGAGTTCATGACGCGGAAGGCTAGCCGGTCGCGCGCGGGCGGCGAGGGACGCGGTCCGAGGCCTGTTAGCTTCCGGCCATGCAGGAAGAACGCGGAACGGTGCCGGCGGCGATCCGGCAGGACGGCCCGCAGACGCTCGCCATCACGTGGGGTGACGGTCACGAGAGCCGCTACGCGGTGCGGGCGCTGCGGCTTGCGTGCGGCTGCGCGTCGTGTGTCGACGAGTGGAGCGGCGAGGAGCGGCTCGACGAGGCGGCGATCCCCGCCGATGTCCACCCGCTGCGCATCACGCCGGTCGGCCGCTACGCGATCCAGATCGCCTGGAGCGATGGGCACGAGACCGGGATCTATCCGTTCCGGCGGCTGCGCTCGCTGTGCGCCTGCGAGCGGTGCCGGCCCGAGCTTGCTGGCGGAGCCTGAGCATGGCGCTGCGCCCGATCCCGCCGCGGGACTACCGCGACGAGACCAAACCCCTCGCGTCGCCGCTGCTGCGCTTCGTGCTCGTCGTCGTCGGCCTGCTGTGCGTGGGGCTCGGCGCGATCGGCGTCGTCACGCCGATCGTGCCGACGACACCGTTCCTGCTGGTCGCCGCCGCGTGCTTCGCGCGGGCATCGCCGCGTTTCTATCAGCGGCTGCTCGCGAACCCCACCTTCGGCCCGCTGATCCGCGACTGGCGCGAGCAGCGGGCGATCCCGCGCCGCGCCAAGCTCCTGGCGATCACCGCGATCACCGTGACGATCGGCAGCTCGGTCGTGTTCTTCGTCGAGCCGCTGTGGCTGCGGGCGCTGCTGGTCGTGACCGGCGTGACGCTGTGTACGTGGATCTGGCGGCAGCGGACGCTCGCGGCGCCGCGGCGCGTGTCGTAGCAACCGCGTGGGCGAAACGTGCTCTCGGCGGAGAGGCGCTCACCGACGATCGCGTTCAGCCGGACCCATGCACCCAGGCGCCGTGCCAGTGCACGTGGGCGAGCAACCGATCCGCGCCTCCCGGCCAGAGCGTGAGGCGCAGCTCGGCGTCGTCGCGCCGCACGCCCTCCATGCGCAGCCAAGCGAGCGGAGCCTCTGCGCGGGCGCGGACGCCGGCATCGCTGACGGGGGCGGTGACGCGCTCGCGCTCGGATGCCGGCAGAACCCACCAGACGACCGACTGGAACGATCGAAGTCTTGCGTAGATCGACGAATCATTCTCGGCGCAACCGCTCGCCTGCGTTCGAAACGACGCGACCAGGGCCTCCCGCGTCGGTGTCGCAGTTGCGGTCACGGCGACGCTTCCGGTGCGTCTGCGAGCTCGAGCGGGAACTCGTGCAGCGCACGCAGCCTTCGCGCCAGCGCCAGCGGCTGCTTCGGCAGCTTCGTGCAATAGCGGACGAAGCCGGGCAGCGTGGCGAAGGTGCGCTCGGCCGCTACGAAGTGCGGATCGGCGCGCAGCGTCTGCTCCTCCCGAACGGGCGGCGGCGACGTCGGATCGCGGCGATAGCGGCGCACGTAGTCGAGCAGGCGCGCGTGGTAGCCGGGGTCTTCGACGATCGCGCCGATCGTGCGCGCGCGCGGATGGGTGCCGTCGATCATCGACGCGACCTGCCGTTCGAGTTCGTCGAGCCCATCTGGAAACATCTCGAGCAGTTGGAGATCGTAGACGGGATTCAGGTGCACCACCTGCATCACGTGGCCGATGATGGTGTCGCGCTCGGACAGGAAGCCGGTGGGGTCGATCATCGAGACGGGATCGTCGAGCACGCGCAGCAGCTGGTGGAAGCCGAACGAGATGCCTTTCTGCCGGTAGTAGTCGCGCGACGCGGGCTCGATCACGAAGCGCAGCATGTCGAAGCCGCCGAAGAAGATCTGCCACGCGCCGGGCTGCTCGTCGATGTAGCCGTGCTCGGCCAGCGTCTGCAGCCGTCGCTGGATCTCGCGGCGATCGAGCCACAGCCGGCCGGTGCGAACCAGGCGACCCGCCTTGCCGCCCAGCGCGCGCGGCCCGCCGATCGCGGTCAGCACCAGGCGCCACGGCGGCGCGCCGAGCCGTAGGGTCGCGTCGCCGCTCACTTGGCCGTTCCCACGCCGCTCATGAAGTCGAGACCGCGCGCTCCGGACGGCGCCGCCACCTCGACGATGCGCTCCGGCACGTCGTCGTACTCGAGGCGCAGCGCGCGGCTCATGATGGCGTGCATCTCGTAGAGTGCCGTCACGTAGGTGAGCTCCAGGATCTCTTCCTCGCCGAGCTGGGCGCGCAGCCGCTCGAAGGTCGCGTCCTGCACGCGGCCAGCTTGCAACACCAGCTCGTCGACGTAGGCGAGAACGGCGCGCTCGGCCGCCGAGAAGACGTCGGCGCCGGGCCAGCTCGGGACCGCAGCGATCTTCTCGTCGGGGAGGCCGACGTCGCGCGCGGCCTTGCAGTGCTGCGAGAACACGAACTGGCTCTCGCGCACGAAGCCGGCCCGCAGCTGCCCGAGCTCGCGCAGCTGCGGATCCAGCTTGCGCGCCGGGCTGCGGTAGAACGCGAAGCCTGCGACCGCGTGGCGGAAGCAGTCCGGCACCAGCGCGAACACCGTCCACCAGTTGCCCGGCGTCCCGGTCGCCGTCCCCGGCTCCGCCACTGGACAGCGCCCGCCGAACAGCATGTCATACACGGTCTGGATGTCCGCGGGCGCCTCGGCGCGCGGAACCTGTCGCAATCTCGGCATCGTCTCTCCTCCTCGCAGATGGTGCCGTCAAGAAAGGGGCCGGGTTGGATTCGTCA
>CAYOHN010000009.1:0-27822 GCA_964403735.1 uncultured Spirochaetales bacterium
AGAGTTCGTCGACGCCGAGCAGTTGGCGCTTCAGCCGGTAGTAGCGCTGCACCAGATCGTGTCGCGCCTCGCAGGCCGCGAGCAGCGCGGCGACGGTTTCGGGCTCGATCTCGTTGGCGAGATGGCGCTCGGCGGCGGGATCCGGGTAGCGGCGCAGCCGGTCGCGCGTGGCCTTGTCCTGCACCAACGTGTTGAACACGAACGCGAGCGGCCGTGCGTGTTCGCGCAGCCCGCGGGTCAGCGCGTCGGCGGCGAGCTGCCGCACCGTGCGGTCCGGCTCGTAGAGCAGCGACAGCAGCTCCTCCTCGCTCTTCTCGGAAGAGCCCTCGGGGCCGTCGTAGCGGAAGCGCATCGCAGTGAGCGTCTCGTCGAAGAGGCGCATGAAGGCGCGCGGCCCCGTATTGGCGGTCTCTTCGAGCAGCTTCTCCTCGGGCTCGCTGAGCAGGTGCGGCCGGTAGCGCCGCATGGTTTCGAGCAGGTGGCGGCGGCGGGTGAGAGCGGGATCTTCGAGCAGGGCGCCGGCGCGGACGTCGTCGACGGCGACCCATTCGAGTTCGAAGAACACCAGCGCGTTGCGGATCTCGGTGCTGCGTTCCTGCACGCGTTGCAGCAGCGCCCCGTGGCGCGGCGCCGCGGTGTCGCCGGCGAACAGAAGCTGCGCGTAGCACGCGGCGCGCTGGGCGGGCTCCTCGAAGCGCTCGAGCTCGTCGAGCGCCGCGGCGAGCGCCGCGGCGTCCAGCTCCGCGACGCGGCCGCGATGGCGCGCGGCGAACGCCTGCGCGGCGGCGAGCGCATCGTCGAGATCGCGCTCGATGCGCGGATCGTCGGGGCCGGCGTAGAGGTCCGACAGGTCCCACGTGATGCCCTTGGCGGGGCCCGGATCCGTGGTGGTGGTGGTCGTCGTCGTCGTCGTCTCGCTCTCGGTCGAGGTCGCTTCGCTCATGCGCACGACGATACCGACTTTGCGCGCGGCTCTCGATCCCGCTGGGTAGACTGCGCGCGATCGGGGAACTCCGTGAACGATACCGAGGCCGAGACCGAGACCGAGACCGAGACCGAGACCCAGATCGGGACCGACGGCGTGGCCGGGACGTGGTTCGTCGTGATGGGCGCGAGGGTGCTGCCGGGCGGGCGGCCGAGCGGAGCCTTGCGCCGTCGCGTCCGAGCCGCCATCGACGCGGCCGGCGGTGCGCCCGGGGCGCGCTTCCTCGTGACCGGCGGCGTCGGCGACCATCCGCCGTCCGAGGCGCGCGTCATGCGCGCGCTGCTGCTCGAAAGCGGCGTTGCGCCGGAGCAGATCGTACTCGAGGAGACCGGCACGGACACGCTCTCGTCGCTGGTCGCGTGCGCGCGCCTGCTGCGGGAGGCCGGCGCGGCCGACGTCCGGGTGTGCAGCGACGGCTATCACCTGCCGCGTTGTCGGGCCGTGCTGCGCGCGCTCGGGATCCAAGCGGGCGCCGTGGCGGCAAGCGTTCCCGCATCGAGCGATTCCGGGTTCGCATGGCTGCGGGCCCGGGCGCGTGAAGCCGCGGGGCTGCCGTGGGACATCACGTTGGCGCTGCTCGCCCGCGCGCGCGGACGAGGCTGACGGCGCCCTCTCTCCGGCGCGTCCGGTACGCTTCCTGCGTGTCCCCCCCGCGCATCATCCTGCACGCCGATCTCGACGCGTTCTACGCGTCGGTGGAGCAGCGCGATCGTCCGGAGCTGCGCGGGCAGCCGGTGATCGTCGGCGGGACGGGGCCACGCGGCGTGGTGTCGGCCGCCAGCTACGAGGCGCGACGCTATGGCGTGCACTCGGCGATGCCGGGCTTCGAAGCGCGCCGTCGCTGTCCGGACGGAGTGTTCCTGCGCGGCGACATGAAGAACTACGCGGCGGTGTCGCAGCAGGTGTTCGCGATCTTCCGCCGCTTCTCGCCGCAGGTGGAGGGCTTGTCGCTCGACGAAGCCTTCCTCGATCTCACCGGCAGCGAGCGACTGCTCGGCCCGCCGCGTGTGGTCGGAGCAGCGCTGCGGCGCGCCGTGCGCGACGAGCTGAGTCTCGCCGTGTCGGTTGGTATCGCGCCGAGCAAGACCGTCGCCAAGATCGCCAGCGACGAGGCGAAACCCGACGGGCTGCTCGAGATCGCCGCCGGCGCGGTGCCGTCGTTCCTGGCTCCGCTGCCGGTCGGTCGGCTGTGGGGCGTCGGGCCCGTGGCGGAGCAGAAGCTGCATCGCGCGGGACTCACGACCATCGGCGACCTCGCGCACACGGCGCCGGACACGCTGGCGCGGCTGCTCGGCGAGTCGCTCGGCCCGCACGTCGCCGCGCTGGCCCGCGGCGAGGATGCGCGCGCCGTCGAGCCGGATCGCGCGCCGGTCTCGTACAGCGAGGAGAATACCTTCGCCGATGACGTCGACGATCGCGAGCGGCTCGCGGCGGTGCTGCTCGATCATGCGGAGTCGGTGGCGCGGCGGCTGCGGCGCGATGGCTGGCGTGCGCGCACCGTCGTGCTGAAGGTCAAGCTGGCGCGGCGCCGGAGCGCGGGACCGCGCGGGTATCCGATCCTGACGCGCCGGGCCACGCTCATGGAACCGACCGACAACGGCGCCGTGCTCGCGCGCGAGGCGCGCCGGCTGCTCGAGCGGACGCCGCACGTCCCGGTGCGGCTGCTGGGCGTGGGGGCGTCGGGACTGGTCCCGGCGGATGCGGAGTCCGCGACAGGCGGCCAGCTCGGGTTGTTCGCGCCGCCTCCGGAGCGGCAGCGCGCCGCGCGTCTCGATCGAGCGATCGATGCCATCACGTCGCGCTTCGGCGCCCGGACCGTCGTGCGCGCCGGTCAGGAGGAAGCCGTCCGCGCTGGGCTCTCGCTCCAGCACAAGCGCGGCGAAGGCCCACCGGATTCCGACGACGGGTGAGGTGCGAGTCGGAGCTGGGCTCAGGGCTTGGCGAAGCGGTAGACGCGCATCGGCGGCACGTTGCGGATCTCGAGCTCGCTGCGCGGCTCGCCGAACACGGTGCGCCCGAGCACCTTCACGCGGTCGCGCATCTGGTACGCGACGAAGAGTCCGCCCGGTGCCAGCGCCTCGCGCACCGAGCGCAGGATGTCGAGCGCCACGGCCTTCGGCATCGTCGAGAACGGAATCCCCGAGACGACGACATCCGGCGCACCCAGTCCGTGGGCGCGCAGCGCGGCGTCGATGTCCGCCGCCGAGCCGGTATACACCGACAAGCGCGGGTCGGGAATCCGCGTGCGCACCTGCTCGGCGAGGCGCGAGTTGATCTCGATCGCGACGAGGTGGGCATCGGGCGCGAGATGTCGCAACAGCGCGCGTGTGGTGCCGCCGGTCCCCGGCCCGAGCTCGACGACGATCTTCGCAGTGTCGAGCCGAGCGGCACGCGCGACCCGTCGCTCGAGGAAGCGCGAACTCGGGATGACCGAGCCGACTTCCTTCGGCTTCTCGAGGAAGCTCTTGAAGAAAAGCCCCGGTGCATCGCCGCGGGAGCGGTCCGACTTGACGGCGCGAGGGGAGCGCGAAGGACGAGGTTGGGGGTTCGGCATCCTGGGCGTATAGCCCGGAGAGACCCGGGTGGGCAAGGGTCGTGCACATGACACGGGGATGACACGCACACGGAAGGGCCGTCAAGAAAGGGGCCGGGTTGGATTCGTCAACTTTTTCGCCGAAGGCGAAAAAGTTGACGAATCCAACCCGGCCCCTTTCTTGACGGCCCGCGGGTGCACTGGGGTCAGTCGTAGAGCGCGTCGATCTCCCAGCGGCGGCGGACGTGGTCGTAGCGCAGGCGCACCAGGAGTCCGTCGGTCGTCGCCACGTCGAAGGAGTCGAAGGCGAAGCGGCGATCTTCGGACCACCAGCCGCCGGTGGCGCGCCAGGGACCGGCGCAAGAGACGACATCGCCGTGGGCGAGGGCGCTGCGCAGCCAGATCGGCTGCCCGGCGCGGATCCGCACTTCGGCCGGCAACGGCGGACGCAGCGCGCGCACGGCGAGCGAGCGAGGGGGAAACGCATCTGCATCCGCTCGAACGGTCGTCCGAGGCGAAGAAGTCCGAGACGAGGGAGATCCGGATTCTGGAGCGAACGGGGTCAACGCGAATGCGCCGGGCCGCGGATCGTCCGGGACGCGGGGCGCACCGATGCGCTCCGGGCCGCACAGCGCCTCGAGCTCGGCCAGCAGCGCGCCGAGAGCGGCGGGCGCGGGGCCGGAAGGCCGGAACAAGTCGAGCTGGTCGTGGCGGAAGGGGACTCCCTCGGCCGCGAGCGCACAGCCTTCGATCGCCGCTGGCGGCGGGTCGGTGGCGAGCGCGGTCTGCACGCGTCGCAGCCACAGGCGCGGCTCGCCGGCCGGCGCGGCGAGCCGGAGCCGGCGCACGTCGCAGCCGCCGCGCCCCGTGGTGCCGTCCGGCGCCGCGCTGAGCCGCAGCGTCAGCTCGAGTTCCGCGCAGGCCAGGTGGCGCACGGCGAGCCGCGCCAGCAACCGCGAGAGCAGGCCGTGCAGCACGAAGCCGAGCGGTTCGAGGCGATCGATGGGTGCGTCGAGGTCGACGGCTTCTTCGAGGCGCGTGTCGCGGGGTGCCGGCAGCAGTGGCTCGTTTCCGTCACCGCGCAGCGTGGCCAGTAGCGCCGCCGCTTCGGCTCCGAGACGGGTACTCAGCGCCGCCGGCGGCAGCGCCAGCAGCGCGCCGGTGCGGCGAATGCCGAAGCGCGTGAGCGTCGCGGCGAGCGCGTCGTCGAGATCGAGCCGATCCACCGGCAGCGGGGCGAGGAAGGCGGTCTCGGCGCCGGGCGCCAGCACACGCGTCGCGTTCCCTCGTTCGCCGCCTCGTTCGCCGTCGCCCGCGCCGTGCCCGCGACACGAAACGATGTCGTTCGCGACCAGCTCCGCGACGGCGCGCGTGCTGGCCACCGCCACCACGGCCGGGACGCCGAGCGCCGCCGCGCGCGTGGCCAGCGTGTCGGCCAGTGCCGCCTCGCTCGCGAACACGCGCCCGGTGCCCGAGACGTCGAGGTGAACGACGGCTTCGCCGGCACGCGGGCCGGCGCTGCGCGGCGGCGCCAGTGCCGCCCGCGGCGCGACCGACAGTGCGACGTCGAGAAGTGTTGCCCGCGCCGCGTGCTCGCGCGCCGGCGAGGCGACGCGCACGCACAGCTCCGCGCAGACCGAGCGAGCATGGGCGAGCGCATCGCCGGCCCGGACGCCGGCGCGAGCGGCAGCCGGCGAGGCGGCCAGGACGACGGCCCGCGGGCCCGGCTCCGAGACGACGGCCAGCGGCCGGCCCACCAGCTCCGGCTGCGCGCGCAGCTCCGCGGCGACCGGCAGGTCCGGCGCCAGCAGGCACGCGGCGCGGCGACCTGCGCCTGAGATGCCGGCCCTCGTGACGTCCGTCACCACGCTGTGACTTCGGTTGATCGATCCAGAGGGCTGCCGCGGAATCGATCCAGAGGGCTGTCGCGGGAGGGGATGAGTCGATGTGGCGGAGTTCCGTACGTGGCGTTCTGATGGCGCTGTTCACGAGCGGGTTGCTGCCGCTCTCGGCGCTCGCGCAGCAGTTCCCGGCGCCGGATCCGCCCTTGCTCGAGAGCACTGCCGACGAGGAGATCGCGCCGCGTGCGCGCACGCTCGGGGTCGCCAACGCGGACTTCGTCACCGAGTGGACGCTGCACAAGACCGCCGACGGCGCGCACCCCGACGGCGCCGAGCAGGCCTACATGTGGCTGATGAACCGCGCGCGCCGAGATCCCGTCGCCGAAGGTCTCTTCCTCGCCGCCACCGGCGACGCCCGGATCCAGAGCGCCATCTCGATCTTCGAGGTGAACCTCCCCCTGATGCGCCAGGAGTTCGCCGCGATCGCGCCGAAGCCGCCGGCCGCCTTCGACGTGCGGCTGTACGAAGCGGCGCTGGCCCACTCGCTCGACCTGATCGCCCGCGATGCGCAGGACCACAACGAACAGTTCACGCGAGTGACCGCCGCCGGCTTCCGGGCCTCGGGCATGCGCGGAAACGTGTTCTCGTTCTCGCGCGAGCCGCTCTACGGACACGCCGCGTTCAACATCGACTGGGGCGGCAACGATGGCACGGGGATGCAGGCCGGCCGCGGGCACCGCAAGGCGATCATGAGCACGGACGGCGACTACACGAACGTCGGCATCGCCGCGGTGCCGGAATCGAACACGGAGACGCAGGTCGGTCCGTCGGTGGTGACGGGCAACTACGCGCGCGCCAATACGTCCTGGCCGGACCACCACAACCGCTTCCTGGTCGGCACGGTCTGGGAGGATCTCGACGACGACGGGCTCTACGATCCCGGGGAAGGCATCGAGGGCGCCGTCGTGATGCCGTCCGTCGGGCCGTACTTCGCCGTGACCGCCAGCGGCGGCGGCTATGCGATTCCGATGCTCGACGCCGGCCCCGTCGAGGTCCGCTTCGAGGTCGAAGGGCTGGCGCCGTCCACCACCGCCGTGGATGTGGCGGCGACCAGCGTCCTGCTCGACTTCCTCGTGACGCCCGCCATGGCGCTGCCGGTTCCGGAGCCGGGTCTCGCCTTGTCGGCGCTCGCCGCCGCACTCGCGCTCGCCGCACTCGGGAAGAGGCGACGCCTCTCGTAGCGACGTCGAGACATCGAGCTCGCTACGAGGCGATCTCGCTTGTCTCGGATCTTCGGTTGCAGGGTTCGGGCACAACGGGGTGGACCTTCCAGCAGACGGGGGCGAAGCCCTCCGTGGATCCGGAACGATGGCGACGCAGCGCGACGCGCGTCTCGAGACCTTCGAGCCAGGCCGGGCGTTCGGCGAAGCGCCGCCGGGTGGCGCGCAGATCGACGGCCAGCGCGGCGAAGGACCCGACGATCGGCTCGCGTCCCAGCAGTACCAGCGCCGTGGCGCTGGCCGAGGCGCAGTGCGTGAGGCGCAGCCACGCGGAGGATCGGGCATCCGTGAGTCCTCCGGGCTGCGGGAGCCTTCCGCGTCGGTTTCCGATCTCCACGCTCCCTCCGCTGGCCAGATCCAGCACGACGAGGGCGACCCCGCCGGCCAGCAGCAGGCGTTCGGCGCAGCGCAGCGCGTTCTGTGCACCAGGCGGGCGGACCCACAGCAGGTGGTCTTCCACGACGCCCGCGGCCTCGAGCGAGGCGGGATCCAGCGCATCGGCCGGATCGACCCAGGCGACGACCTCACCGGCCCGGGTGGCCGCCGCGGCGAGCGCCATCGCGAGCGACGTCCGCCCCGATGAGAGCGGTCCGGTGATCTCGGACAGGCGCCCGCGCGGGAAGCCCCCGCCGAGCAGGCGATCGACGCCGTCGAGGCCGGTCGCGAGCCGCGGCTCGCGCTGCTGCTGCGCGAGGTCCTCGGCCAGTCGGCTGCCGGTGCGGAGGCTAGGATGCAGGCGGACGAGGGCGGCGAGCGGAGCGGCGGGGTGACTCATGGCAAGCAGTTTCGCTCTGTTTTCGCCTCCCGTCAATCCGGGCTTCGGCCTTCGCGAGAGGCGACCAGCCTCGGCCTTCGCGATGGACGGCCCGAGACGGTCTAAGCTCCGCCCATGCGCCTCCTCCACACGATGCTCCGCGTCCGCGATCTCGATGCCGCCCTGCGCTTCTACTGCGATGGCCTCGGCATGAAGCTGCTGCGCCGCAAGGACTATCCCGGCGGCGAGTTCACGCTGGCCTTCGTCGGCTACCAGGACGAGGCCGACGGCGCCGTCCTCGAGCTGACGCACAACTGGGACGGCCGCCCTTACGAGGTCGGCACCGGCTTCGGCCACGTCGCGATCGGCGTCGACGACATCCGCGCCACTTGCGAGGCGCTGCGCGCCAAGGGGGCGAAGATCACCCGCGAGCCCGGGCCGATGCAGCACGGCACGACGGTGATCGCGTTCGCCGAGGATCCCGACGGCTACAAGGTCGAGCTGATCGAGGTGCGCAGCGGCGCGGCCTGACGCGGGCTGCGCAGCTTGCTAGTCGCGATCGATCTCCACGCGCCGGCCCAGGAGCTTCACGCGCCCCTCGGCGATCAACCGGATCGCCTCGGGAACCAAGCGGCGTTCGGCGGCCTGGACGCGCGCGGCCAGCGTGTCCGGGGTGTCGTCCCCCAGCACCGGGACGGCTTCCTGCAGCAGGATCGGGCCCGTGTCGTAGTACTCGTCGGCGAGATGCACCGTGGCGCCGGAAACCTCGACGCCGGCGGCCAGCACGGCCTCGTGGACGCGGTGTCCGTACAGACCCGGACCGCAGAAGGCCGGAATCAACGACGGATGGACGTTGATGCAGCGTCCCTCCCAGCGCCCGCGCAGCTCGAAGATCGACAGGAAGCCGAGCAGCGCCACGAGGTCCACGTCGCGGGCGTCGAGCGCCTCGTGCAGCGCGTCGTTGAACGCGTGGGCGTCTGGAAAGGCGCGACGGGGGATGACGACGGCCGGAATCCCGCGGTGTTCGGCGCGGCGCAGCCCGCCCGCGTCGGGCTTCGACGCGATCACCAGCACCACCTCGGCCGGTACCGCTCCCGCATCGATCTGCTCGCACAGGTTCTCGAGGCTGGTGCCTTCGCCGGACAGCAGCACGGCGAGGCGCAGCTTCCGCGCGGCGGCCGGGCTCATCGGCCGAACAGGTTCTCGTGGACGCGGCGCGCCGCCGGCGAGCGGTTCAGCGTGTAGAAGTGCAGCCCCGGCGCGCCGCCAGCCAGCAGCGAACGACACTGATCGGTGGCCCAGGAGACGCCGAGCTCGAGCGTCGCCGCTTCGTCGTCGCCGACGGCTTCCAGTTCCGCTTCCAGCGCGGCCGGGATCTCGGCCCGGCACAGGGTCGCCATCCGGCGCACGTTCTGGACCGAGATCACCGGCATGATCCCGGGCACGATCGGTACGTCGATGCCGGCCGCACGGGCGCGGGCGACGAAGCGGAAGTAATGCTCCGGTTCGAAGAACAGCTGCGTGACCAGGAACGACGCGCCGGCGTCGACCTTGCGTCCGAGGTACGCGAGGTCGGCTTCGGGACTCTCGGCTTCCGGGTGCGTCTCCGGGTAGCACGCGCCGCCGATGCACAGCGGCCAGCGGGATTGGATGAACGCGATCAGCTCGTTCGCATGGCCGAAGCCGCCGGGCGGTGCGCGGAAGTCCGGCTGATCGCGCGGCGGGTCGCCGCGCAGCGCCATCACGTTCTCGATGCCGGCGCCGGCGAGGCCCTCCAGCGCTTCGGCGAGCTCCTCGGCCGGCGAGCCGACGCACGTCATGTGCGCCATGGCCGTGAGCCCGAGCTCGCGCTGGATCTGGATGACCAGCTCGGCGGTGCGACGCCGCGTCGACCCGCCCGCGCCCCAGGTGACCGAGACGAAGCCGGGGCCGAGCTGCTTCAGCTCGGCGATCGCGCGGTACAGGCCGCCGTAGCCCGCCTCGGTCTTCGGCGGGAAGAACTCGAAGGAGACGACCGGGTCGCCACGTCCGTAGAGGTCGCAAATGCGCACGGACGCAGTCTACAGGCGCTTTCGGCCGTGCGCCGCCCGATCCTCCGATCGCGCCACTCCCGCACCGGCGGTCATTGACCCCGCCCCCATTGCTGGCGAGACTGCGCCGCTCGGAGGTGTCGCGGATGTCGATCTTGATCACGGGCTCGCTCGCCATCGACCGCATCATGGTCTTCCAGGACCGCTTCAAGAACCACATCCTGCCGGACAAGCTGCACATCCTTTCGGTCAGCTTCCACGTGCCGACGCTGGATCAGTGTTTCGGCGGCTGCGCCGGCAACATCGCCTACGGCGTCCGCTTGCTGGGCGGGGATCCGCTGATCGTCGCCGCGGCGGGCAAGGACTTCGGTCCCTACGGCGACTGGCTCGATGCCTGCGGAATCCGCCGCGACGGCATCGGTGTCTTCGACGATTCCTACACCGCGCAGTGCTTCATTACGACCGATCTGGACGACAACCAGATCGTCGCGTTCCATCCCGGCGCGATGGAGCGCGCGAGCACGTTGGGTCTCGACGGATTCCTGCCAGAGGCGCGTTTGGCGCTGGTGGGGCCGGACGACAATCTCGCCATGCGCCAGCACGCCGCGGCGCTGAAGGCCGCCGGCGTTCCCACGGTGGTCGACCCGGGCCAGCAGCTGATCAACTTCGACGGCCCGAACCTGGTGACGCTGCTCGACGGCGCGCGCGTGTACATCGTGAACGACTACGAGTGGGCCGTGACGCTCGAGCGTACGGGGCTGTCGGAGCAGGAGATCGTCGGACGCGCCGACGCGATCATCGTGACGCGCGGCGCCGAGGGCTCGACGCTGTTCGAACACGGCGCCCGGATCGACGTGCCGCCGGTGAAGGCCGAGACGGTCGTCGACCCCACCGGCTGCGGCGACGCATACCGCTCGGGGCTGCTGTTCGGGATGGAACGCGGGCTCCCGCTCGTCATCGCGGCGCAGGTTGGAAGCCTGATGGGGACGCTCGCCGTCGAGCAGCGCGGTACGCAATCCGTGCGCGCCTCGCTCGACGACATCCGCAAGCGCTACGAGGCTTCGTTCGGCCCCGCGCCCTTCTAGCCGGGACGCCGAGGCGTTGCCCGTGCGGCCCGAGTTCGACGTGGTCGTCATCGGCGCTGGAGCCGTCGGGCTCGCCGTCGCCGCGGCGCTCGCGGGCGCCGGGCGATCCGTTGCGATCCTCGAGCGAGAGGGCGGCATCGCCCGCGGGACGACGAGTCGGAACTCGCAGGTGATCCACGCGGGTCTCTACTACCCGGAAGGCTCGTGGAAGGCACGCCTGTGCGTGGCCGGACGCGAGCGACTCTACGAGCGCTGCGCGCGCCTCGGCATTCCGCATCGGCAGCTCGGCAAGCTGGTGGTCGCCACGGCGTCCGACGAACTCCCGGCCCTCGAACGGATTCACGCTCTCGGCACCGCGAACGGCGCGCCGGGTCTCGAGGTGATCGACGGCGATGCCGTCCGGCACCTCGAACCGGCTGTGCACGTGCGGATGGCGCTCTGGTCGCCGGCCACCGGCATCGTCGACGCGCACGCGCTGTGCCTGTCGTGGCTGGCCGAAGCCGAGACGCACGGGGCAGCGCTCGCGCTGCGTCACGAGATCGTGTCGCTCGAGCACGACCGCGATGGCTGGCAGGTCGGAGTGATCGAGCCGGACGGTGGCCGCGCGGTGCTGGCCTGCGCGGCCATCGTCAACGCCGCCGGTCTTGCGAGCGATCGGATTGCGGCGCTCGCCGGGATCGACGTCGACGCCCTCGGCTGGCGTCAGCATCCATGCAAGGGGGACTGGTTCGCGGTGGCTCCCGGCGCGCCGCTCCACGTGCAGCGGTTGGTGTATCCGGTCCCGCACGGCGCCGGTCTCGGCGTCCACGTGACGATCGATCTCGGCGGTCGCCTGCGGCTCGGCCCCGATGCCGAGTACGTCGACGCGCTCCGCTACGACGTCGATCCGGGCAAGGCTGGCGCGTTTGCAGCGGCGGCCGGCCGCTACCTGCCGGGCCTGCGCGCCGAGTGGCTGACGCCGGACCAGGCCGGGATCCGCCCGAAGCTCGCGGGTCCCGGGGAGGGGTTCCGGGACTTCGTCGTCGAAGAAGGCTCGGCGTACGGGAAGCCCGGACTCGTGAATCTGATCGGCATCGAGTCGCCGGGGCTGACGGCCGCTCCGGCGATCGCCGAGCGCGTCGTCGAGCTGCTGTCGGCGCTGTGAACGCGTTCTCGCGCGTGGGCGGGGTCTGGAGCATCACGAGCCACCGTTTCTTCGTGGACCTGGTGGGCGACGTCAGCCAACATCTGCTCGTGGAGATCCGATCAGCCGCCGCGTCAGATGAACGGCCGGCGATCGAGCACGAGCCGCAGCGGTCGCCTCGATCGGAGCTGGCCGGGAACTACGCGCTGCAGCTCGGCGAGGGCGCAGACCGCGCCGAACAGCCGGTGCAGGTCACCGGCGCCGTCGTCGCGGTCGAGGTCGAGTGCCAGCAGGAACCGCGCGTAGCGCACGGCGAAGGTCCGCAGCGCGGCTCGCCCTTCCGGCTCGCGATGGCCGCTCTGCGCGAGCGCCCGGCTGAGGCAGTAGACCCAGTCGATCTCGGCGAAGCCGACGACGCGTCCGAGCGGGTAGGCGTCGGTCGCGGCGATCTCGAGGCACGTGTCCACGAGCGCTGCCGGCTCCGGGTGCGGCTCGCGCGCATGCTCGAAGTTGAACAGGTAGTGGAACGTCCCGGCGAGATGCGGGAAGCGGCTCGTGCCCCACGCATACGGCGGCGCCACGAGGCCGCGGCGCCACATTCCCGTCTCGGGATCGATCTCGCGCGCGAGCCACGCGAAGTAGCGGCGCTGGAACGCGTCGCTGGCCTCGCCGGCGAGGACGCGCGCCGCGTACACGCCGGCGCCCCGATGCGACGCGTGCCACGGGTCGTCGCGCCACGCGAGGCCGTCGAGAAACGACTCCAGCGCGCCCGGCGCTTCGAGCTCCGCGAGGGCTGCCAGGGGGTGACGGGGACCGGCGTCGAAGAGCTCGAGCGCGGCCAGGCAATGGGCGGTAGTGTGGATTTCGTGGTGGGTCGGCTCGCGGAACCCGCCGGTTGCCGGGTCCTGGAACGCGCGGAGCGCCTCGATGAAGGCTTCGCGCTCTTCCGCCTCGCGGGGGAGACACCCAAGGGTGTACATCAGATTGGCCGCATCCGCCGTGCCGTAGGGATTCGGAGCCAGGTCGCGACCGAGACCGGGTGCCCGCCAGCGCGCGTAGAGTCCCGGTCCGCGCCGGTGCTCCACCACCAGCGACTCGACGCGGGCGATCCACGGCGCGAGATCGATCGGCTCCGGGTCGTCGTCGGCCGGCGCAAGCGGCATCGCGGCAGTGTACGCAAGGCGTTCGCCGTCGCGCGTCGGTGTCTCCGTCCGCGGGCGCGGATCACCGGACGACGAGACGGCTGCGCACCTCGTCGACTCCGTCGCGGGTGGCGGTGACGACCCGGAACGAATGACGTCCGCGACGCGCCGAGCACGCGAGTTCCGCGCCGGGCGCCAGCATGTACTGACCCGGGCGTGAGCGCGAGGTGGTTCCGCCGTCGTCGTCTGTGTGGCAGGTCACCGACGCCGCCGAACTCCGGTCGAAGATCACCCGCGCCGTCGCGCTCGAGCCGTTCTCGAGCACGACCGCCGAGCCCGTCTCGACGTTTCGCTCGAGTTCCGAGAGCGCGACGCGCGTGGCGGCAGGCTCGTCGCCTGGTTCGCGTCCTTCCGCGCGGACCGGCAACGGTGCCGTCGGCAAGGTGGCGGTTGCCATCATGGCGAACAGAGCGAGCGGAAGCGTGGCATGCGAGAAGGACATGATCGGGACTCCAGAGGGCGCGCGGTACTCGAGCAGCATCGATCCGGATCCCAGTGGAGACAATCGACGAATTTACATAGGATCATTCCTTATGAGAAACAATGACCGACTGGCGACCGCTCCGGCGATGCTGGTCTTCGCGGAGGTCGTCGATGCGGGGAGCTTCAGCGCGGCGGCACAGCGGCTCGGCGTCTCGAAGGCGTCGGTCACTCGGTCCGTGGCGCTGCTCGAGCGCAGTCTCGGCGCGCAACTCCTGCGGCGGACGACTCGGCGCATGAGCCTCACGGACATCGGCGAGGTCTTGCTGGCGCGCTGTCAGCGGCTCGTCGAGGAGGTCGAGGGCGCGGAGCGATCGGTCGGCGAGCTGCAGTCGGAGCCGCGCGGGACGATCCGGCTCGCCGCGCCGATGTCGTTCGGCCACCGCGAGGTGGCGCCGCGGCTTCCGGCGTTTCTTGCGCGCCATCCGAAACTCCGGATCCATCTCGATCTCACCGATCGCTTCGTCGATCTCGTGCGCGAGAAGTTCGACCTCGCGATCCGCGTCAGCGGACGGCTCCCGGAGTCGAGCCTGGTGCAGCGGCGCCTGTGTCCGCTCACGCTGACGGTGTGCGCGGCGCCGTCCTATCTCGGGCAGCGTGGGACGCCGCGCGCACCCGAGGAGCTGCGAGACCACGAGTGTCTGAGCTACGGACCGAGTACGACGACGTGGACCTTCTCCCGCGGGCGGCGCATCGAGGTCTCCGGCTCGATGACGATCGACAATGGCGATGCCTTGCGACGAGTCGCGCTCGATGGACACGGAATCGTGTATCTCCCGACCTTCCTGGTCGCCGACGACCTGCGGGCGGGCCGGCTCGTCTCGATCTTCGCGCGGGACATCGAAGCCGGCGGGGGCGCTTTCGCGGTCTACCCGGAGAGCCGGCATCTGTCGCCGAAGGTGCGCGCGCTGATCGACGCGCTCGTCGCATCGTTCGAGGCCGAACCCGCGGATCGCCGCGCTGACGAGCACCGCCGGCGGACTCCCGACGAGGCCGGACCGGGCCGGTGAACGGTGCGTTTCCCCATGGATGGGTAGCGCCCCCGCGTGGTAGAACGGAATCTCCATCAGAACCGGGCGCCGCAGATCACGGAACTCGATGTCCGCACCTTCCGCCGCCTGGTCGCGATTCCGAACGGGCGCACGTCGGCAGGCGTATGTCGTCGGTCGGCCCGGACGACACCCGGCGTCGACTCGTTGACCTCGTCGAAGCTTCCGTCTCCGCACTTTCCCTGGGCGGGAACGCGGCGGGTGCTCCGGAGCGTGCTCCGGAGCGGGAAGCCAGCGTGTTTCGCTACGACGTCTCCGGCATCAGGTAGCCGTGACCGGCGAGATCGAGGCCGAAGCGCGCGGCCAGCCCCGCGTTGTCGTCGGCGACCCGTTCCCGGAGGTCGGCCTCGATTGTCTGCGAGAGCGCGACGTGCGCCGTCGGCCCCCCGCGCAGCGACAGGCGCATGGCGCCCTTGCGCACCCACTTGCGCGGCAGCAACGGCGCCGCCCGCCTCCAGAACGAGAAGTAGCGCTGCGACATCGAGACGTTCTCTCGGGCCCCTCGAGCAATTCGCAGAAACGCTTCGCGTCCACTCCGAGGAAATCGCTGACGTTGCGGGCGAACCGATCCGGATCGCGCACCAGTTCCTCGTAGAGGAAGACGCCAATCCGGTCGCGAGCGAAGAGTCGGAGGTAGCAGTCGATCGTGCGACCATAGGCGAGATCGTCGAGGATCGATTGCCACGGTTCTTCTTTGGCGAGCGCATACCACTCGTCGAATGGAATCCAGGCCTTGCGCTTGATCCGGTGGCGGAGCTTGGTCAGATACCAGGAGCGCGTGACATCCTGCTGGCGGCGGATCGTGAACATTACCCGCGCTTCGGGGAACAATCTCGCGACGCGTTCCGCGATCACCTCTTTGTCTGTCGACTCGTACAGCGCGAAATTCTCATAAGAGAGGAGAGGGATGCGTTCGGGCACCGCTTCGCCCACGGCTCTGCGCAGGATCTCCGACAGCCGCGCACCTTCGAGGTGCACGCCATCGGCCTGACAGATGTGTCGGATCGCCCATTCGAGTTCCGGCGCGGCTGTCGGGATCCCGAGGAAGGCGATCTCCGGGTGGCGGGCGAAGACGCGCCGTTGGAGGGTGGAGGTTGCGCTCTTGACGAATCCCGGATGCACGAATATCGGCCGAGTCGATGCGACACGCAAATCCCTCGTCGACATGATGCGGATGACACTAGCCCCCTCTTCGGGTGGCACCACTCTCGGGTTGCATCGCTCGCCGTCCGACGGCGCGGAACTCGTGGTCTTCGACGAATCTTCGACTATCGTCAGACCGGTCCTTCCGGAGAGATTCGATGAACGACTACGAACGCTATGACGGGCTGGGTCTGGCGGAGCTCGTTGCTCGCGGCGACGTGAAGCCCGAGGAGTTGCTCGAGGCTGCGCTGACCCGGATGGCGCAACGCGATCCGGCGCTGAACGCCGTCGTGATTCCGATGGCTCGGGAGGCGCGCGCCGCGATCGCCGCCGGCCTGCCGGCGGGTCCCTTCCGCGGCGTTCCGTACCTGATCAAGGATCTCTATGCGGACGTGAACGGCGTCCGGATGACCAACGGTTGCCGGCTCTTCTCCGATCACGTCTCGGAACACGATGCCGAGATGACGACGCGGATTCGCGCCGCGGGTCTCGTCGTCTTCGGCAAGACACACTCGCCGGAGTTCGGCATCACGACGAGCAGCGAGTCCCGCGTGTTCGGCAAGACCCGCAATCCGTGGGATCCGGAACGCAGCGCGGGGGGGTCGTCGGGCGGCGCGGCGGCTGCGGTCGCGGCGGGGTTCGTGCCGTGGGCGCACGCCAGCGATGGCGGAGGCTCGATCCGCATCCCGGCCTCGTGCTGCGGACTCGTAGGCCTCAAGCCGAGCCGCGGTCGCACGCCGATGGGTCCCGATGTCGGGGAAGGATGGAGCGGGATGAGTCAGGTCCACGCGGTGACGCGCAGCGTGCGCGACTGCGCGGCGCTGCTCGATGCGACGCACGGCCCGGACGTCGGCGCACCGTACGTCGCGCCGGGGCCTGCGCGCCCGTTCCTCGACGAGGTCGGCGCCGCGCCGGGGAAGCTGCGGATCGCGTTCCAGACGGCGGCATGGAACGGCGCGCCGGTCCATGCGGACTGCCGGGCCGCGGTCGAAGACGCCGCCCGGTTGCTCGAGTCCCTCGGGCACCACGTCGAGGACGCGCCGTTCTCGGTCGATCTCGAGCAGTTCCGGCGCAGCACGATCACGATCATCGCGTCGAACCTGCTGTCGGCGCTCGAGGAGCGCGCTGCGCAGCTCGGCCGGGAGTTGCGGCAGGACGACGTCGAGCCCGGGACGTGGTTGCTGGCGTCCCTCGGCCACCGGGTGCGCGGCGCCGACTACCCGGCCGCCGTTCGCGGGATCCATGCGATCGGACGTCAGCTCGGTCGTTTCCTGCAGGACTTCGATCTGCTGCTGTCGCCGACGATGGCTACGCCGCCGTTGCCCCTCGGTGCGCTCGCGCTCGATCGCGAGGATCTGGCGGCACAACTGGCCGATCTGAACCAGACGGTGGGGTTCACGCAGCTCTTCAATGCCACCGGCACGCCGGCGATCTCGCTGCCCCTGTTCTGGAACGACGCAGGACTCCCGATCGGCGTGCAGCTCTGCAGCGCAGCGGGAGACGAGGCGACGCTTCTGCGCGTCGCGGCGCAGTGTGAAGAGGCGCGCCCGTGGTTCGACCGGCGGCCTGCGGGATTCTCGGACCGACTCTGAATCCGGGCGGCCGTGCCCGTGCGGTCAGCCGCCGAGCCACGCCACCGACACGGCGATGTTGTCACCGGCGTCGTTCTCGCGGTGCGCCGCGAGCGCTGCCTCGACGAGGCGTCGGGCCGCGGCGAGCGCTCGCGCCTCGGGCGGCTCGTCGCTCGCCGCGAGAATCGCCGCGTAGGCGGCGCCAGCGGGATCCACTACACCGATCGCGGTCTCCGACAATCCATCAGTGGCGGCCACGATCGCGAGCGGTGCATCGAGCGGTTGCACGCCGAGGCGGCCGACCTGCTCGACCTCGGATGCCCGCAGCGTGCGGGCGCCGACGAACGTCGGTCTCCGCGGATGGGGAATTTCGGACGCGACGATGCGGTCGACGACGAAGAGGTGGCTGTCGCCGAGCGACGCGTGAAGGAGCAGGTTCTCGGCCGGTCGAGCCAGCGCGAAGGAAAGCGTGGTGCGCGACCGCTCGTCTCCGCGGCGCGCGGCGATCACCTCTTCGTTGATCGCGACGAGCGCAGCGAGGCCGGTCTGATACCACGCGTCGGGCTCTCGCGGTGCGCCGTCGAGCCACTCGGTCGACTCGTCGTCGAGGCACTCGAGTGCCTGTTCGGCGGCGCGATGACCCCAGTGACCGTCGGCGACCGCCACCAGCGCTCCCCGCGCGCCGCCGGCCGCCAGCGCCGCGTCTTCGTTCGGGTCGACGTACTGGTACCGCTTCGGGGCGCCGCCGCGCGAAAGCGCAGCCGCGATCCCGGCCGAGCCGGAATCGGACACGGCTCCGATTTCGACCGAGTCTCGACCGCGAAGCAGGAGCGACGTCACGAGTTCTCGACGCCCGTCGGGATCGGCCGATTGCGGTTCGGCAACGGGTTGCGCGCGAACGCCAGCTCGGCGACGGGCCGGCCCCCGATCAGGTGCTCCTGGAGGATTCGTTCGAGGTGTTCCGGCGTGCAGTCGCGATACCAGACACCGTCGGGGTAGACGACGGCGATCGGTCCGCCCTTGCAGACGCGCAGGCACCTGGCCTGGGTCCGGTAGACTCCGCCCGGCGCCCGTTCGAGGCCGAGTTCTCGCAGCCGCCGTTTCAGATACTGCCACGATGCCTGCGCCTGCTCGTCGGGCGCGCAGTCGCCGTGGGTGCAGAGGAAGAGATGACGACCGTAGCCGCCGATGCGCAACGTTCGCACCGCTTGCTCGAGCGCCGTCGCGTTCGGCTCGACGGCATCCGCCGCCTCTGCGCTCTTCCCGTTCGGGACCTCGTTCGGGACCTCGTTCGTCGACTCGTTCATGCCCGAACAAGGACTAGCACGTGGAGCCGCTGAGCGCAGTGCTCATTGGCGCGGGCAATCGGGGTCGGTCGGTGTACGCCGCCTGGATGCGCCGTCATCCGGACCGACTTCGGCTCGTGGCGC
This sequence comes from uncultured Spirochaetales bacterium, assembly GCA_964403735.1. GTDB lineage: Bacteria > Myxococcota_A > UBA9160 > UBA9160 > PR03 > CAADGG01. The sequence continues at coordinate 18,507 of CAYOHN010000009.1, forward strand.
TCGCCGAGCCGGACGATGGGCGCCGCGCCGCGACCGCCGCCGAGCATGGCATCGATGCGACGCACTGCTTCCGCGACTGGAAGGACTGCCTCGATGGGCCGCGCCTCGCCGATCTGGCGATTCTCGCGACCAGCGACACGCTGCACGTGGCGCCGGCACTGGCGGCGCTGCAGAAGGGCTACGACGTGCTGCTCGAGAAGCCGATTGCGCCGACCGCCGCGGAATGCGTGCGCGTCGTCCACGCTGCGGAGCGGGCGGGCCGACTCCTGCAGATCGGCCACGTGCTCCGCTACACACTCTTCTATCGGAAGGTCCACGAGATCGTGTCCTCCGGTGCGCTCGGCGCGCTGGTCCATCTGGACCTGAAGGAGCACGTCGCAGCTTGGCACATGACGCATTCCTATGTACGAGGGCGGTTTTGCAATCGCAGCGATGCGGCGCCGATCCTGCTCGCCAAGTCCTGTCACGACCTCGATCTGATCTCTTGGCTCGCCGACCGCCCAGCGCTCCGCGTGGCGTCGTTCGGTGCGCTCGCCCACTACCGCGCCGACGAGGCGCCGGCCGGCGCACCGGCGCGCTGCACGGATGGCTGCCCCGCGCAGTCGTCGTGTCCCCACGACGCCGTGCGCTTCTACCTGGGACCCGAGGACGATCTGGCGCGCTCCTGGCCGTGGCTCGACGTTTCGGCAGATTCTCGCCGCGAGTCGCGCAAGAGGGCGCTCGAGAGGGGACCCTACGGCCGCTGCGTCTATCGCTGTGACAACGACGTCCTGGACCGACAGACGGTGACGATCGAGTTCACCGGTGGCCTCACGGCGAGCTTCTCGCTGCACGGCTTCGCGGCCGAGGAGCAGCGCACGATCCGCGTCACCGGAACCCGCGGCGAGCTGCGCGGTCGCCTGGATGGAGGCATTCTCGAGGTGACCCGTCCCGGTGTGTTCGGCGTCGAGCGCTACGAGCTGGGCGGGAGCCCCATCGGGCATTTCGGCGGTGATGTCGGGCTGATGGAGCACGTGACCACGCTGCTCACCCAGGGTTCGCGCAACCTGCTGCAGGGGGCCGGCAGGTCTGCGCTCGCGAGCCACCTGCTCGGCTTCGCGGCCGAGCAGGCGCGGGAGACCGGCAGCGTCGTCGATGTGGCCCACTTCCGCGAGGAACTCCCAGCCGGGACCGGGATCGTCCCGCGATGAGTCGCGCGCGCCCCAACTCCGCATCGCCGCTGGGGAGAGCCGCTGACGCGGCCAGACGGGGGGTCAGCGCTCCGCGGCGGCAGCGGCCGAGCGCAGGCGGCCCTCGACAGCGGCGGCCGGCGGCTCACGCAGGTCCCAGACCACTCCGATCGCAGCGAGACCGCGCAGCACGTAGTAGGTGACGTCGATCTCCCACCAACGGAAGCCCTGCCGCGCGCTCGCCATGTAATAGTGGTGGTTGTTGTGCCACCCCTCGCCCATCGTGAGCAGCGCGATCCACAGGTTGTTGCGGCTGGTGTCCGGCGTGTCGTAGCGGCGCGATCCCCACAGGTGGGCCAGCGAGTTCACCGAGTACGTGGCGTGCCACAGCAGCGTCGTCGAGACGCAGTAGCCCCAGAGGAGGCCCTGCCAGCCGGCGATCGCGAAGCACGCGATGGCCAGCGCGGCCGGCGGGACGAAGTGCCAGCGATTCAGCCACTGCAGCTCCGGGAAGCGGGCGAAGTCCGGGATCAGCTCGACAGGCGTCGCATTCCAGCGCTTGTCGAACACCCAGCCCTGGTGCGAGTAGTAGAGGCCTTCCTTCGGCGAATGCACGTCGCCCGGCCCATCGGAGTAGCGGTGATGGCGTCGGTGCAGCCCGGCCCACCACAGCGGTCCCTTCTGCGTCGACGTCGTACCGAGCAGCGCGAGGAAGAACTGGAACGCGCGACCCGTCTTGTAGGTCTTGTGTGCGAAGTAGCGGTGGTAGCCGGCCGTGATCGCGAACATGCGCGCGAAGAATGTCGTTGCGAACAGCACCAGCGCGACCGCGCCGACGCCTGGACCGACGAGGGCCCACAGCACCGCACCCAGGGCGGCGACGTGGATCGTCCAGTAGACGGTGCGAGAGACGTGATCCGTTCTCGACAGCACGCCATCGGCGTCGGTCGGAGCGCGGTCTTCGATCTCTCGCGTGAGCTTGCGCGTGCGTGCGAGAGCCGCCGTCTGCGTTTCCGGAACGGTCTCTACGCTGTGGCCGGCCTCGGGGACGCCGGTCTCGGGTTCGATCGCGGGCTGCAGGAGCGGGAGCGACATCGATCCTCCAAATGACTCGAGTCCAAATGACTCGTGTCTAAATGACTCGATGTCCTGGAACCACGGAACGGGGCACAGGTCGAGACATGCCGAGGATACGAGTTGCATCGGCCGCAGCCGTCCGAACCCTGTGAAAGTTCGGTAAAAGCCGGAGACGCGTGACGTTCCATTGACGGCCCCGGCTGCGTCAGGAACCCGTCGACTCGCGGAGTCCCAGCCGCTGGCGCTGGTAGCGCTCGCGTTGGATCGCCTGGCACCAGTCGCTGTGGTCCAGATACCACTGCACCGTCTGACGGAGCCCGCTCGCCAGGTCGTAGCGCGGTGCCCAGCCGAGCTCGCGGCGGATCTTCGTCGCGTCGATGGCGTAGCGGCGGTCGTGTCCAGGACGATCTGCGACGAAGGTCTTCAGCGCGGCGTAGCTTTCGATCCCCCGAGCGCGCAGCGCGGTGTTGTCGCGCGCTGGGCGCAGGGCTTCGAGGTGCTCGCAGAGGAGATCGAGCAGCCCGAGATTCGTGCGCTCGTTGCCGCCGCCGATGTTGTAGTTCTCGCCGAGCCGGCCGCGCTCGAGCGCGAGCCAGATGCCCTCGCAATGGTCGTCCACGTGGAGCCAGTCACGGACGTTGCCGCCGTCTCCGTAGATCGGCAGCGGCTCGCCTTCGAGCGCATTCAGCAGTATCAGCGGGATCAGCTTCTCCGGGAACTGATGCGGTCCGTAGTTGTTCGAGCAGTTCGTGACGAGCGCCGGCAGCCCGTAGGTGTGGTGCCACGCGCGCACCAGATGGTCGGCGGCGGCCTTCGACGCCGAGTACGGAGAGTTCGGGGCATACGGCGTCTCCTCGGAGAATGCGCCGTCGGCGCCGAGCGAGCCGTAGACTTCGTCGGTCGAGACGTGCAGGAAGCGGAAGCGCTCGGTCGCAGCGGCGCCAGCCTCGGCGAGGAACGCCTTCGCGGCTTCCAGCAGCTGGAAGGTGCCCATGACGTTGGTCAGCAGGAACGGGGCCGGGCCGTCGATCGAGCGGTCGACGTGGCTCTCGGCGGCGAAGTTGACGATCGCGCGCGGGCGGTGCTCGCGGTGCAGGCGGGCGAGCAGGGGGCCGTCGCCGATGTCGCCCTGCACGAAGACGACGCGCGGGTCGCCGTCGAGATCGCGCAGGTTCTCGCGGCTGCCGGCATAGGTGAGCAGGTCGAGAACCACCACCCGCTTGGTTCCGTGCGCGAGAGCGGTCCGGACGAAGTTGCAACCGATGAAGCCGGCGCCGCCGGTGACGAGGATGGCGTCCGAGAGTGCCGTCATGCTTCCTCCGGCGCTGCCCACTCGAGGCATCCCGACTTCCTGAACATGGCGCCGCCGGGGGGCTGATACGTCAACACGCACGCGCGGCGGGCCCGGCTCGACCGGTTCGGCTGCGAACCGTGCACGGTGTGCGCGCTGAAGAACAAGAGGCTCCCCGCGACCATCACGGCCGGCACTTCGTCTCCGGCGTCGAACGCGGCGGGGTCGGTGAAGAGGGGACCCAGCACGCCGTCTCCCTGCCGTCCGGGCAGCAGGCCCTGGCGATGGCTCCCGCGCACCACGCGCAAGCATCCGTTCGCTTCGTCGGCATCATCCAGCGCCAGCATGACGTTCGGAAGCCGATCGAGATGCGAACTCGCATGGGCCCAGTACGGCGAGTCCTGGTGCCAGCGGAAGCCGGAGCCCTCCTCGGGGCGCTTGAAGTTCAGCTTGTCGGTCCACAGCGCGACGCGCTCGGCGCCGATCAGGTCGCACATCGGAGCGACGATGCGCGGATCGCCGAGCAGCCGTTCGAACACCGGGTCGAGATGATGGAACGGCTCGACCACCCGCAGCGTCGGCGAGCCGGTGTCGTGTTCGTACTGCACCGTCATCGCGCCGGAATCGACGTAGCGGTTGCCGTCGATCTGGTACGCGCGACCCTCCCGGCTCGCGAGGCGAGCGGCCTCGGCGCCGACCCGCTCGGCGGCGGCCCGCAAGGCCTCGAGCTCCGCGGCCGAGAACACGCCCGGGCGCAGGAAGAAGCCGTCCTCGGACCATGCGCTGCGTTCGGCAGCGGTGATTCTCGGGGCCGTCCCGTCCGCGGGCCGTGCGGCGACCGCGGCGCTCAATCCGGGAACTCCGCGAGCGCGGATTCGACGGCGCTGCGCAGCTCGGTGTAGTCGCGGGTCACCGGAAAATGCGGGAACTCCCGGATCACGTTGTCCGGGGGCGAGAACAGGATGCCGGCGTCCGCCTCGGCGAGCATCGCGGTATCGTTGTACGAATCGCCGGCGGCGATCACGCGGAAGCGCAGCCCGTGCAGCGCGCGGACCGCTTCTCGCTTCTGATCGGGCTGCCGCAGAAGGTAGTTCTCGATGCGGCCCCCGGCGCCGATCTGCAAGCGGTGGCAGAACAGCGTCGGCCAGCCGAGCTGTCGCATCAACGGCTTCGCGAACTCGTAGAACGTGTCGGAGAGGATCAGCACCTGGACGCGCTCGCGGGCCCAGTCGAGGAACTCGCGGGCACCGGGCAGCGGGCCGAGCGCATCGATCACGCGCTGCAGATCCGGCAACCCGAGATCCTCGCGTTCCAGGATCGCCAGGCGATGCCGCATCAGCTTGTCGTAGTCGGGCTCGTCGCGCGTCGTGATGCGCAGCCCGTCGATCCCGGTCCGGTCCGCGACGCCGAGCCAGATCTCCGGGACCAGCACCCCTTCGAGGTCGAGACAGAGCACGTGCACGGCCGATGCGAACCTCCCGCGGACCGGCGGCGAACCGCCTGGGGCGCGGATCATAACCGGCCTGGTTGCAGGCGCGCCGCCCCGCCGTGCCGGGTGCCCGGCGCGCTCGAGCGCCTTTCGTTCTCGCGCGCTCCATCGGGCAGTCTCCCCGTCCCTTCGATAGATTCCAGTCGTGTCCTCCGCACTCCTGTCGGGCGCAGGCCGGGCCCGCCCCCGCGGCGCTCCCATTCGACACCCCTTGGAAGATCGCGCGCGCTTGCGGGCTGTCGCGCTGGTCGTCGTGTGCGCAGTGGCCGCGTCCGGGTGCTCCGGCGGCGACCCCGCGTCCGACGCCGGGAGCGCCGAGGGATCCGGTCCGCCGCGCGGGCCGCGCCCGCCGGCGGTGGAGGTCGTCACGATCGCACCGGAAGCGTTTCGCCCGCGCGTCGCGCTGCTCGGCGAGTTGCGCGCGGTCGAGTCGGTGGTGCTCCGGTCCGAGATCGCCGGCGTCATCGAGAAGATCGAGTTCGCGGAAGGGCAGGCGGTCCAGGAAGGCACCGTGCTGTTCCGGCTCCGGGACGACGAGCAGCAGGCTCGCGTCCACGAGGCCGACGCGCAGCGCGCACTCGCCGCGGACGAGTTCGAGCGCACGCAGCGGCTGGCCAGCCAGAACGTGGCCGCCGAGATCCAGCTCACGCGCGACCGCTCCGAACTCGCCGTCGCGCAGGCGGTGGCCGAGCGCTACCGGGCCGAGCTCGAGCGAACCCGGATCCGCGCCCCGTTCGATGGCGTGATCGGCGCGCGCCTGGTGTCTCCCGGTGCGCGCGTGACGCCGGACGATGCGCTCGTCCGGATCGACTCCGTCGATCCGATGGAGCTGGCCTTCACGATTCCGGAGTCCGTGCTTCCGCTCGCGACGATCGGCTCCGAGTTCGATCTCGCCGTCGCGGCATACCCGGAGCGTCGCTTTCGCGGCGCGGTGTCGTTCGTCGCGCCGACGGTCGACAGCACCACGCGCCGCGTGTTGATCAAGGGCCGCGTTCCGAATCCGGAGCGGATGCTGCTGCCCGGCATGTTCGCGACCGTCTCGGCCGAGTTGGGCGAGCGCACGGGCTTCCTGGTTCCAGAGGATGCCGTGGTCAGCGATCCGGACGGCTTCTTCGTCTGGCGCATCGGGGCCGAGGACCAGGCCGAGCGCGTGCCGGTCTCGGTGGGCGTCCGCCAGGACGGGCAGGTCGAGGTCGAGGCGGAACTCGCGTCGGGCGACCGGATCGTGACGGCGGGGACCCACAAGGTGCGCGCGGGGCAGAAAGTGACGCCGGTCGCGGCGGCGACGGCCGCCCCGACGACGCTCGATACGACGCCCGGCGCGGTCGGAGTGCGGGGCGGCGCATGAAACTCTCGGAGATCTGCATCGAGCGGCCGGTCCTCGCGAGTGTGCTGTCGCTGCTGATCCTGCTGCTGGGCTCGATCGCGCTGCTGCGCTTGCCGAACCGCGAGTTGCCCGATGTCGACGCGCCCGTCGTGTCCGTGACGACGATCTTCCCCGGCGCGGCGCCGGAGGTGGTCGAGTCTTCCGTCACCGAGCCGCTGGAGGACGAAGTGATCGGCATCGAGGGGATCAAGCATCTCACCTCGATGTCGCGAGAGCAGGTCTCGAGCATCACGATCGAGTTCGAGTTGTCGCGGGACCCGGATCTGGCGGCTGCCGACGTACGCGACCGCGTGGCGCGCGCGCGCAATCGACTTCCCGCGGACATCGACGAGCCCGTCGTCGCCAAACAGGACGCCGACGCCCGTCCCGTGGCGTGGCTGGCACTGTTCGGCGGCAGCGATCAGATCGAGCTGACGCGAGTCGCCGAGGACATGGTCCAGGACCGGCTCGCGAAGCTGCCCGGCGTGGGGCTGGTGACGATCGCCGGCGAGCGGCGCATGGCGATGCGCGTCTGGATCGACAACGACCGCCTGACTTCGTACCTGCTCACGGTGGCGGACGTTTCGGAGGCGCTACGCCGCGAGAACGTCGACATCCCGTCCGGTCGCATCGAGGGCTCGGATCGGGAGTTCACCGTCCGTACGCTGGGGCAGCTCAGTACGGCGGAGGGGTTCGGCGAGCTGATCGTCGCCAGCTTCGACGGCCAGCCCGTGCGCCTGCGCGATGTCGCGCGCGTCGAGGTGGGGCCGGAGACCGAACGCAAGATCGTGCGCTTCGACGGCAAGCCCGCCGTGGGACTCGGCGTCGTCAAGCTCTCGAAGGCGAATACGATCGCCGTCGTGGACGCCGTGCGGGCGGAGATCGAGCGGCTGCGCGCGGATCTGCCCGAGGACGTCGATCTGGTCGTCGCGTTCGACGGCTCCACCTTCATCCGCGACTCGATCAGCGACGTGCTGCACGCATTGGCGGAGGCCGTCGTCCTGGTGCTGATCGTGATCTGGCTGTTCCTGCGTACGGCCCGGGCCACCCTGGTGCCGGCGGTGGCGATCCCCGTCTCGATCCTCGGTGCGTTCTCGATCCTCTACTTTGCCGGCTTCACGATCAACGTGCTGACGCTGATGGCGCTGACGCTGTCGATCGGCCTCGTCGTCGACGACGCGATCATCGTGCTGGAGAACATCAGCCGCTGGATCGAGGAGGGCACGCCGCCGCGCGAGGCCGCGATCCGCGGCATGCGCGAGATCTCGTTCGCGGTGGTCACGGCGACGATCTCGGTGGTGGCCGTGTTCCTGCCGCTGGCGTACCTGCAGGACACCACGGGACGGCTGTTCGGGGAGTTCGGTGTGACGGTGGCGGCGGCGGTGGCGATCTCGGGCTTCGTCGCGCTGACGCTGTCTCCGGCCCTGTGCGCGCGCGTGCTGCGCCCGGCGCGTACCGAGACCGGGATCAAGCAGGCGCTGCAACGCGGTTCGCAGTGGCTGACCGACACGTACGCGAAAGGCCTGCGCCCGACGTTCCGGCGTCGCGTCGCCGTGATCGGCGTCGGTGCGCTGTGGTTCGCGCTGGGACTCGGCATGCTGTTCGGCGGCGTCGTCGATCGAGAGTTCATTCCGCCGAGTGATCGCGGCGGCTTCTTCGTGTTCACGCAGGCGCCGGAAGGCGCGACGATCGACTACACCGATCGCTACCAGCGCCAGGTCGAGGAGTTGGTGCTCGAGCTGCCCGAGTTCCGGCGCTCGTTCTCGGTGATCGCGCTCGGCCTCGGCACGCCGGGGCTCGTCAACGAGGGGATCGTGATCGGGACGCTTGCCGACGAGCGCACCCGGACCACCGCCGAAGTCGTCGGCGAGATGCGCCAGAAGCTGTGGGCGGTCACGGGGATCCAAGCGTTCCCGAGCGAGTTTCCGTCGCTCGGCCGCGGCTTCCGCGCAGCGCCGGTCTCGCTGGTCGTGCAGGGACCGGACATCGTCGCGCTGGCTGGCTACGCCGACGAGATCGCGCGTCGCGCCGAGCAGCAGATTCCGGGCCTGTTCAACGTGCGCAGCGATCTGCAGCTCAACAAACCCCAGCTCGACGTCGACATCGACCGCAACCGCGCCAGCGACCTGGGGGTCAGCGTCCGGGAGGTGGCGACGGCGCTGCAACTCCTGCTGGGAGAGGACGACGTCTCGACGTTCCAGGTCGACGGGCAGACGTACGACGTGATCGTGCAGCTGCAGCGCGATGCCCGTTCGCGACCCGCGGACATCCCGCAGCTCTACGTCCACGGCCGCGACGGCGGGCTGATCCCGATCTCTTCGGTGGCGTCGATCCGCGAAACGACGGCTGCGCGCGGGGTCCCGCACTTCGACCGCCTGCGCTCCGCCACGGTGACCGGGAACCTCGGTCCGGAGACCAGCCAGGGCGAGGCGCTCGAGCGCATCTCGGCGATCGCCGATGAGGTGCTGCCGGCGGTCGGCGGCTACGGCTCCACGTTCTCCGGCGAGGCCGAGCAGTTCTTCGAGTCGGGGCAGGCGATCGTCTTCTCGTACCTGCTCGCGATCCTGATCATCTACCTGGTGCTCGCCGCCCAGTTCGAGAGCTTCGTCCACCCGCTGACGATCCTGATCTCGGTCGCGTTCTCGTTCACCGGCGCGCTCGTGACGCTCTGGATCTTCGGGCAGACGCTGAACCTGTTCAGCCAGATCGGCATGATCATGCTCGTCGGGCTCGTGACGAAGAACTCGATCCTGATCGTCGAGTTCGCCAACCGGCTGCGAGCGGAGGGCCGCAACATCGCCGACGCGGGCTTCGAGGCGGCCCGCGTGCGCTTCCGGCCGATCCTGATGACGGCGCTCTCCACCAGCGTCGGCATGCTCCCGGTGGCGCTCGGAGGGCATCGGGAGATCGGCGAAATGCTCGGC
>CAYOHN010000010.1:0-2639 GCA_964403735.1 uncultured Spirochaetales bacterium
GCATCGCGAAGCGCGTCGGCCACCTCGGTCAGCGCAGCCGGATCGTCCAACCTCGCCGGGGCCGTCCAGGGCTCGGAGTCGGCCATCCGACGCAGCGTTCCGCGCAGAATCTTGCCCGAGCGGGTCTCCGGCAGGCGTTCGACGACGAGAGCGCGCTTGAAGGCCGCGACCGGACCGATCTCGTCGCGCACACGCGCGACCACTTCCTCGGTCAGCGCCGCCCCGGCCACGGACGCGTCCCGCTTCGGCACGACCAGCCCCAACGGAACTTGTCCCTTCAGCGCGTCCGCGACAGCGATGACGGCGCACTCCGCCACGGCTGGATGTCTCGAGAGCACCTCTTCGATGGCGCCGGTCGAGAGGCGGTGACCGGCGACGTTGATGACATCGTCCGTACGCCCCATGACCCACAGGTAGCCGTCGGCGTCGAAGAATCCGCCGCCGCCGGTGGCATAGTGGCCGGGAAAGCGCGAGAGATATGCGCGCACGAATCCCTCGTCGTCGTTCCACAGGGTCGACAGGCAACCGGGCGGCAGCGGCAAGCGCAGCGCGACGTGACCGCTGGTGCCGGGCGGCAGCTCGCCGCCGTCGTCGTCCAGGATGCGCACGTCATAGCCGGGAACGGGCTTCGTCGGCGAACCGGGCTTCACCGGCTGCGGCTCGAGGCCCAAGCACTTCGCGGCCATCGGCCAGCCGGTCTCGGTCTGCCACCAGTGATCGATGGCGCAGGCTCCATGTCAGCGCGACGGCGTGCCTGCCGTGGTCCCGCACGACGCCCTTCGGCTTGCCCGTCGTGCCGCTGGTGTAGAGCACGTAGAGCGGATCGGTCGCGGCGACCAGCGAGCAAGCGACCGGCTCACCGATCGCAGCGAAATCGTTCCCGTCGAGATCGCGACCGGCGCGCAGTGACTGTTCGAGTTCCGGGCGCTGCAACACGACGACCTGTTCCGGTGTCGTCTCGGCCAGCGCCAACGCGCCCTCGAGCAGTGGCCCGTGGGCAACGACGCGCCCCGGCTCGAGGCCGCAGGATGCCGAGAGCACCACCTTCGGTCGTGCGTCGTCGATGCGCGTCGCGAGCTCGCGTGCCGCGAAGCCGCCGAACACGACGGAATGGACCGCGCCGAGACGCGCGCAGGCCAGCATCGCCACCACCGCCTCCGGCGCCATCGGCATGTAGAGCAGGACCCGATCGCCACGGCCGACGCCCAGGCCGGCGAGCGCACCGGCAAATCGGGCCACCTGGTCGTGCAGCTCCTGATAGGTGAAGGTGCGCACGACGCCGGTCATGGCGCTGTCATGGACCAGAGCGGGCTGCGCGCCGCGCCCCGCGGCGACGTGGCGATCGAGCGCGTTGTGGCAGGTGTTCGTCACACCGCCGGGAAACCAGCGCACGAACGGTGCGTACGTCATCGCGCACCCGATCCCAGCGGCGGAACCAATCGATCCCGTCGGCGGCTTCGGCCCAGAACTCGTGCGGATCGGCGAGCGATCGAGCGTGGATCTCGTCCTGACGTGCCATGGAACTCCTCGTCGGCCCAGAGGGAGTAGGCGCACTCGTTCCGACCGGGGAGATCCCCTAAGATGGCGGTTCCTCGTTTTCAGGAGGCAGCGCCTTGGACTCTCCCCTCGCGTCTCTCGATCCGGTCACGCTGGCAATTGCTGCCGTCGCCCTCGTGGCGATGTTCCTGGTCGGCCTTGCGATCGGTCGCGCGTCCGCGCGGCGAACCGCGGACCGCGCGCGCGACCTGGAAGATCGACTGCAACTCGCCGAAGAAGAGATGAACCAGTATCGCGCTCAGGTATCGGACCACTTCAGCGACACATCGAAGCTGCTGCGCGATCTGACGTTGCAGTACCGCACCGTCTACGAGCACCTCGCGGACGGGGCTCGCACGCTGTGCCCGGAGGCCGGCCGCCTGCTCCCGAACAGCTTCGCCGAGGCCGCGTCGCCCACCGACGATCGAGACGGCGGAATCCACGCCTCCGATGTCGCCAACGACGATCAAATGGCGCTCGAGCTCGAGAATGGCGAGGATTGGCACGAACATGCCGGTGCAGACGAGCCCGGCGTCGAGCCGCTGCTCGAGGAACGGGTCGGCGAAGCCGGCGACGCGCTCGACGAGGACATCGACGCATCCGACGAGCGCCGCGCGGAAGAGGCCGACACGCGCCGTTAGCGCGTGAGCCCGCTCTCGCGCAGCGCGTTCTCCACGAATCTCCGGACGGTCGCGTGACTTCCGAACATGCAATGGCCACCGGGGTACCAGTGCACGGCTGGCTTTTCCCAGTGCCACCACAGATCCCGGACGAGATCCGGCGGAACGAGTTGGTCGGCGGTTCCCCCGAAGATGTAGCGCCGCTCCCGAGGGAGCTGCGGCGCGAGCACCAGCGGTGAGACCACCTTCGTGAGATCGGCAGTCTCGCCGAGGCCGATGCCGGCTTCTTCGGCGCGGCGCAGGGAATCCTGCGGGCCGTGCTTCCACGAGAGCCGGGCGAAATCCGTGGCGGGAACGCCTGCGATCGCGCACGCGAGGCCCGGCTCCAGCGAGGCCAGCAGCGCCGTGCTGTAGCCCCCGAGCGATAGCCCGTAGACGCCGATCTGCGTCGCCCCCTGGGCCCGCACCCACGAGACGATCCGG